>DATBRS010000236.1:0-16724 GCA_036560185.1 Myxococcota bacterium | reverse complement strand
GTGATCCACGTGGCGCCGATCTCGAGCCGCTTGTCCCCTGGAACGATCGCGAGAAACGAAGTCGCGCCGACGACGCGATTCGTCGCGCGCTCGATCGTCACGAACGGCAGCATCGAGCCGCTGCCGACCGCAGCCGCGTTGAGCTTCACGTAGCCGCGCATCGCCTCTTCGCTGTCGAGCACGAACGGAAAGAAGGGGAACAGGCCGTGCCCGACTCCCGCCGCGACGAGCCCGTCCGCGTGCGCCTCGCGCATCGGCTCGAGGCGCACGTGCGCGCCTTCCAACGTGACGGGCTCGACCTTCATCGGCGGTATCCTCCTCGGCGGGCAACCTAGCCGCGTGAGCGATGCGGCGGCCGTAACCAGAGGCACCCATCGATCCGTCCACACAACATCAACTTCGGGGATTGAGAGCCGCACGAAGGCGTGCGCTCTGGGCGTTTTGTGCGCTTCCGGTCTGGGCGTTCACGGTTGCGAACAGGGAGGAAGGCGCGCACTGGCTTTGGCTTCCGCTCAACTGGGTCTCGTTCCTCGTCTTCGCGGTCCCTCAGATCGCAAAGATCGTCAGCCCGTGCCCTCGCTGTCACTCGAGCTTTTTCTACCTTTGGTTCTCGTCCCGTTGTCATTCCTGCGGTCTGCCGCTGCAATCCCTCAGCTGATCATTCATCAAGCTGGCGACGGTCCAACGCAGCGCGCATCCTCGAGAGCTTCCAAGGAGCCGCACCATGCCGATGCCGAAGGGAATCCCGATCGTCGACCTGATGCTCGGCTTTCCGATCACCGACCACGGGAAGACCTACGACTTCCTGCGCCAGCAGGCGAAGGACCGAGCCTCGAAGGAGAGCACGTTCCCGGTCGAATACATGTTCAAGGGCGTCCCCTACGACTGGGGCAAGGGCCGCGACCCGATCGAGGTCACCCTCGAAGAGATGGACAGGTGGGGCATTCAGTGGGCGCCCGCGAGCCCGCTCAGCGAGACCGGCAAGAAGGCCCTAATCAATCACCCGAGCCGCTTCTTCGGCTCGCTGCAGGTCGATCCGAACGAGGGCATGGAGGCGGTGCGGCTCGCCAAGCGCATGCACGCCGAGTTCGGCATCAAGGCGCTCTCGACCTTCCCGGCGGGCCTACAGCCGCAGGTGCCGATCAACGACAAGAAGTTCTATCCGCTCTACGCCACCGCCTGCGAGCTCGACATCGCGTACTTCGTGAACGCCGGCGTGCCCGGGCCGCGCGTGCCGATGGCGTGCCAGAAGGTCGAGCTGCTCGACGAGGTGTGCTGGTTCTTCCCGGAGCTGCGCCTCGTGACGATGCACGGCTGCGAGCCCTGGGAAGATCTCGCGGTGAAGCTGATGCTGAAGTGGCCGGGGCTCCACTACTGCACGAGCGCGTTCGCCCCCAAGCACTATCCGCAGGCGATCATCAAGTACGCCAACACCCGCGGCGCCGAGAAGATCATGTACGCCGGCTACCACCCGATGGGGCTCTCGCTCGAGCGCATCATGACCGAGATGCCGAGCGTCGGTTTCAAGGACGCGGTATGGCCGAAGTTCCTGCGTGAGAACGCGCTGCGGGTGCTGAAGCTGCCGGCGGTTTAGTGGGCCGCACTCTCCCGACGTTGCTCGTCGCCAGCCTCGCGATCGCTTGCGTCCCATGGCCGCACTTCGACACGACGGCCCCTGAGACTCACGGTGTGTTGCGCGGCGGCGGCCGGCCCGTTGCGGATGCGATCGTATGGCAGCGGGCTGTACAGGACGTCGGTAGCAATGCGAGCGACTGTGCCGAACCCGAGCACTCGGTCCGTACGGCCGTCGACGGCGAGTTCCGCATGGATCGAGCCCGTGACTTCTCAGGCACCGTCCTGCTGCTCCCGGGCGACTGGAAGCGCGTCTGGTTGCTGTGCTTCGAGGTCGAAGGGATCCGGAGCGGCGTCCGGTTCTCGAGCTTCGGGCCCCCGTCTACGCCGCGCGAGATCACGCTCGCGTGCGAGGTGAACGACGCCGGGCTTGTCCGCTGCCCGCATCGCTACGCCGATTCGGATTGAAACGGGCCCGCGTCAGTCCTTCCCCGCCCGCAGCGTCACCGTGTCCACCCACAGCGTGCCGGTGCCTTCAACCACGACGTTCAGCTTCACGCGCGTCGGCACTTGATCCTCCTCGAGGAAGAACGACGCCTCGTGTGTGCTCCAGTCGTTCGTGCCGGAGAGCCGCGAGTGCAGCGCGCGCGAGAAGAACTGCCCCTTGTCCTTCACCGTCACCCACATCTCGAGGTAGGCGCTGCCCTCGAGCTTGTCGCTGCGCAGCCTCGCGCGGTAAGACAGGCGCGGGAGCTTCGGCGCCTCGATCGGGACGTCGGCGATCTCCGCGACCGTGCGCTCTCCGCTCGCGACGAGGCGGAACGCGCCGCGGCCGTCGGAGGAGACGTCGGGGTCGAACGCGAGACCGGGCTGCGGCGCGACGCTGCGCGGTGAATCGAGGCCGTCGGCGTAGAGCGCCATGTCGGGCAGCTTGGCCGGGCCGACGTCGCAGGCGGAGAGTGCGAACGCGGCGCATAGGGCGATTGAAGCGGAACGAGGAAGACGCTTCGCGATCACGCGCCGGCTCCTCTCCGCGTCGCGCGCATGGCGCCGACGCTCGAGTACGTGGACACGCAGTACGGCACCACCAGCGTGAGTGCCATCTTGAGGAGCCGCGCGCGATCGAGCTCGCCGCGCAATAACGCGTCACCGTGATTGATCGTGATCAGCAGCGCGCCCACCACCGCCGCCATCAGCAGCGCGCGGCGCACGACGCCCCGCGACGCCGCGAGCGCGAGCCAGCTGCCGTCGTCCGCTGCGCTCATTGCGCTGCGCCGCGGCGCGCAGCGACAAACGCTTCCCAGCTCGCGTGCCGCTCGCGGCGCTCCGCACGGAAGTTCGTCACTTCGAGCCGCAGGCCGTCGAGATCCGTGAAGAAGGTCGCGTAGTAGTCGGGCGCGTAGTCGGGGTAGAGCCGCGGCGCCGAGGCGGCGATGCCGCTCGCGACGAGCGCGCGCGCGACGCGATCGACCGCGGCGGAATCCTCGACGCGGAAGCAGAAGTGATGCAGCCCCGGCGCGTAGGAATCATGCGCGGTGGCCGTGCGCGCGGGGCGCAGCGCGATGCTGAAGTGCCGGTTGATGTAGTGCGCGTGCGGATCGCCGCCGATCGGCGCGCGCACCTTCACGTGCCCGAGCGCGTCGACGAGCACGCGGTCGTAGAAGCGCTCGCTGGCCGCGAGATCGCTCACGCTGAAGTACACGTGATCGATGCCAAGCACTTCGGCTGCGCTCATCGCTTCGCCTCGAAGCCCGCCTTGCGCGCGTCCCAGGTCTCCGCGGTGACGCCGCGCTCGCGCAGCTTGTACTTCTGCACGCGGCCCGTCGGCGTCTGCGGCAGCTCGCTCATCAGCTCGACGTAGCGCGGCACGAAGAAGTACGGCGCCGTCTCGTTCACGAACGTGCACAGCGCCTCGGGCGTCGCGCTCGCGCCGGGCCTCAGCACCGCGCACACCTTCATCTCCGCCTCCGCCGCGAGCTGCTCGCTCACGACGGCGTGCGCGGCGCACTGCTGTACGGCGGGATGCGCCGCGAACGCGGCCTCGACCTGGAACGACGAGATGTTGCGGCCCTTGAAGCGGATGAAGTCCTTCTTGCGATCGACGAAGTAGTAGGCGCCGCTCGCGTCGCGCCGTGCGAGATCCCCCGTGTGGTACCAGAGGTTTCGCCACGCGCTGACGGTCGCCGCGGGGTCGTTGAAGTAGCCGTTGAAGATCTGAAACGGCGCGGTCGGGCGAACGCAGATCTCGCCCGGCTCGTTCGGCGCCGCCTCGAGGTCGTGCTCGTCGAGCAGCCGAATCTCGACGCCGTCCGCCGGATCTCCGAGCGCATTCTCGGGATAGGCGGCGCCGGGCCGACGCGAGAGCAGGCCCATGACCTCGCTCTGCCCCATGCCCTGATGGATCTCCTCGATGCCGAAGCGTTCCTTGAACGGGCCGATCAGCTTGTCGGGCATCGGCACCATGCCTGCGCTTCGCACTGGGTTGTCGCGGTCGTCGGCGCGCGGCGGCTGCTGCCAGAGGAAGATGTGCATCGCGCCGAGCGTGAAGACCATGGTCGCGCCGTAGTACCTGCAGCGCTGCCAGAAGTCCGTCACCGAGAAGCGCGGATCCATCGCGACGGGCACGCCGCACACGAGCGCGCGGTAGACGTTCGCGACCCACGCGGCCGACTGATACATCGGCAAGCAGTTGTAGAGCACCTCGCCTTCGCGCAGGCCCGAGTTCAGCGCGCCGTCGAGGGCCGCGCGGATCCACACGTTGTGGCTCTGCATCACGCCCTTGGACTTCCCGGTCGTGCCAGAGGTCCAGAGGATCGCCGCGGTGTCGCCATAGAAGAGCGCGGTGTCGTCCGGCTCAGTCGCGGGCGCTCGCGCGAGCTGCTCGAGCGGAATCGCCTCGAGCGCCGGCGGAAGGCTCGCGGGCGCCGCCCCGCGCACCACGACGCGCTCGAACGGCAGCGACCCGCCGCCCGCCTGCAGCGCGCGCTCGAGCAGCGCGCCATCCGCGACGAGCACGCGCGCGCGCGAATCCTCGAGCGACTCGCGCAGCCACACGCCCTTGTAGTCTGTGTTCGTCGGCACCCAGATCGCGCCGAGCTTGTTGAGGCCGAGCGTCGACCAGATCCAATCGGGACACGAATCCATCAGGAACGCGACCGTGTCGCCCCTCCCCACCCCGAGCTCCGAAAACCCGCGCGCACTCGCGTTCGCGAGCTCGTTCACGCGCCCATACGACCAACGCTGATCTTCCCAGCGCACGAACGGATCGTTCGGGATCTTCTCCGCCTGCATCCGCAGGCATCTCCCCAACAACCGACTCGACGAATCTGCCAGATCGAGCTTGTTCACCTGCACCGCCTCGCAACGAAGCCGCGCAGTCTAGACCCATCCCCGACGAAGCAAGCACGAGCAGCCGCGGCGGGGCCGGGGGCGGCTGCGGCCGAATCAAGCACAGGCCGGCCCCGAGCATCCGGAATCGCAAAGCCAACGAGCAACGCGCCCAACCTCGGCTCACCGAGACGCCCAGCAAAGAGGGGCCGAAGCCGAGCCATCGGCCGCAGCCGCCCCCGGCCCCGCCGCGGCTGCGCTGCCCGCGCCTCTAGTCCTTCAGCTCGATCAAAATCTCGTGATACTCCCGCGCGCCGACGTTCTTCGCCGACTCCACCCCTCCACGCGTCACGTAGAAACACTGGCCCGGCGCGACATCGGCCTCGAGGTACTCGGTGTACTGCCCCTGCGTGTCCGGCTCCGGCACCACCGCCATCCGGTCGCCGGAGATCTGCACGAGGATGTGATCGAGCTCGTGCCGATGCGCCGGCCCGATCTCGCCCGGCGGCATGCGCATCTCCCAGATGCGCACGCGCTCGTTCTCGAAGATCACGCGGTTCGCGATGTCGCCGAGCTTGCGTGCCATGGCACCCCCTAATAGCCGCGCGCCAAGTCCACCAGGTCGCGCGCGAGCAGCGGCTTGCCCGCGCGCCAGCGGGCGAGGTTCTCGAGAAACGGTCCGAGCAGGATGTCGAGCGCACCGGGCATGTTCCACGAGATGTGCGGGCTGAGCCGCACGCGCGGGTGCGTGTAGAGCCAATGGCCCGCGGGCGGCGGCTCGGGCTCTGCGACGTCGAGCGACGCGCAGGCGACGCGGCCATCGTCCAGCGCCGCGCGCAGCGCCTCCTGATCGACCAGCGCGCCGCGCGCGACGTTCACCAGATGCACGCCGCGCTTCACGTGCGCGAGCGCATCGCGGCCGATCAGGTGATGCGTCTCGGGCGTGGCGGGCGCCGCGATCACGACGTGGTCGGCGTCCGCCAGCAACTCGGGCAGCGCGCGCACGACCTCGATGCCGTCCATCGCACCGCCCTCGCCGCGGCGCAGCGCGCGCACGCGCATGCCGAACGGCAGCGCGCGCTTCGCTACCTCGCGGCCGATCCCGCCGAAGCCGACGAGCGCGAGCGTGCGCCCGTAGAGGCCGCCGAGCTCGCGGTATTTCCAGTCCCCCGGCTCGCGCACGAACGACGCGGGGAAGCGCTTCTCGAACGCGAGCATCGCGGCGAGCGCCCACTCCGCGATCGGGATGCCGCTGCCGCCGCGCGAGCAGGTGAGCGGGGCGTCGCCGAGCGCCGCGAACGGGAACGCGTTGACGCCGGTGCCGTAGGCGTGCACCCAGCGCACGCCGCGCTGCATCGCCTCCGCGAGGTTTGGCGCGCCCCAGGCCTGGGTGAGCAGCACGTCGCCGCGCACGCTCGCCTCGATCGGAGCGCTCTCGGGAATCTGCACGATCGAGACGTCGGGGAAGCGCTTCAGCAGCGCGCCGAGCAGCGTCACCGGAACGTGACTCAGCACCGAAATGGGCGCGCTCACGGCTTGGCGCCGCTCACGATGCGCTCGACCAGCAGCGCGCGCTGCACCTGGCGCGTCGCCTCGGTGCGCGGCAGCTCGCGCACCAGCTCGAGCCGGCGCGGGCGCTTGAAGCCCGCGAGCGTGCTCTCGCAGTGCGAGCGCAGCGCGTCGAGCGTCGGCGCCGCACCCGGCGCGGGCACGATCACCGCGCACACCACCTCGCCCCACTGCGCATCCGGCACGCCCACCACCGCGACCTCCTGCACGCCCGCAGCATCGCGCAGCGCGGCCTCGACCTCCGCCGGCACGACGCTCTCGCCGCCGCTGCGAATCACGTCCTTCTTGCGCCCGACGATCGCGAGGTAGCCCTCGCCGTCGAGCGCGCCGAGATCGCCCGTGCGGAACCAGCCTTCGTGCAGCGCGGCGCGCGTGGCGGCGGCGTCCTCGAAGTACTCGCTCAACAGGAACGGGCTGCGCACGAGCAGCTCGCCGTCTTCGGCGATGCGCAGCTCGCCGCCGGGCGGCGCCAGGCCCACGCTCCCCGGCTTGCGCAGCACGTCGGCGTGAGAGAGCGCCGCGGCCGTGCCCGTCTCGGTCGCGCCGTAGTAGATGCGCAGCGTGCAGGCCGGAAAGCGCTCGCGCAGCGCGCGCACCAGCTCGATCGGGACGGCGCTCGTGCCGGTATCGAGCTCGCGCAGCGACGAGAGGTCGTGGCGCGCGAGCTCGGCCTCGAGGATGCGCGCCCAGATCAGCGGAATGCCGTAGAAGTGATTCGCGCGGCGCCGCTCGATCGCGGCGAGCAGCGCGTCGGGCGTGGCGGCCGGCACGAACGCGATCTCGCCGCGCGTCTGCCAGGCGGCGAGCGCGAGCGTCCAAGGCGCCATGTGGAACATCGGGAACATGCAGACCGTGCGGCGCGGCTCGTCGCGGAAGACACCTTGGAATCCGCGCAGCCAGCTGGTGCGATGCGAGAGCACGACGCCCTTCGGCGCGCCCGTGCTGCCGCTGGTGAAGAAGATCACGTGCGCGTCGCTCTCGCGCAGCGCGGGCTCGGAGGCATCGGAGTCGTCGGACGGGAGCGCGCCCTCGCTCAGATCTGTGCCGGCGCTCGCGCCGGCGCCGAAGCTGGCGAGCCGCGCGCCGCACTCGGCGGCGAGCGCTGCCGCGTCCTTCGCGCGCTCCGCGTCCGCGACCACGAGGCGCGGGCGCGCGATGCGCGCGACGGCCGCGGCTTCGCGCGCGCCGAGCCGCGCGTTCACCGGAGCGAACACTGCGCCGAGCTTCGCGCACGCAGCGAACAGCGGGACGAGCTCGAGCGCGGTGTCCGCCCAGGTGACGACGCGATCGCCGTGCGCGACGCCGAGCGCGCGCAGCGCGCGCGCCGTTCGGTTCGCAGCGCGATCGAGCGCGCCGTGCGTGAGCGTGCGCTCGCCGAGCGCGGCCGCGACGCGGTCCGGCACGACCGCGGCGTTGCCGCGGAACACGTCTCCGATCAGCAGGGGGCGCGAGTTGGCGAAGCTGCTTGCGGTCATCGCGTGCGCAGAATACCGTTCCGGATATGCGGAACGCCATTCCCAATCGCCGCAAGACGCCGCGCGGTCGAACCCAGCGCGGAGGCGCGGCGCCAGCCCTCGGCGCGACCCCGCGCGCGCTCGAGCGCGCCGTCGACCGCGCGCTCGAGGGCCAGCGCGCCGTGTATGCGGCCGAGGCGGAGCGGCTGGTGCAGGCGGCGCTCGCGTTGATCCGCGAGCGCAGCGATCTCGAGCCGCCGGTGGCTGCGATCGTGCGCCGCGCGCGGCTCTCGAACCAAGCGTTCTATCGCCAGTTCCGGGGCAAGCACGAGTTGCTGGTCGCAGTGCTCGACCACGGCATCGCGCTGCTCGAGGGCTACCTGCGCGAGCGCATGGCGGCTGCGCCAAGCGCCAGCGAGCGCGTGCGCGCCTGGCTGCGCGGCATGCTCGAGCAGGCGCTGAACTCGCGCGGCGCGGAGGCGACGCGACCGTTCGCCCTGGCGCGCAGCCAGCTCGCGCGCCACTACCCCGAGGAGGTCGCGGCCTCGGAGCAGCGCCTCAGCGCGCTCGTGCGCGAGGCGATCGCCGACGCGAAGCGCGCGGGCGAGCTGCCGAGCGCCGACCCCGATTCCGACAGCGAGGCGCTCTACCACCTCGCGATGGGCTGGCTCGAGACGCGCCTGCTCGAAGACGACCCCACCGAGCGCGCGCAGGCCGAGCGCCTCGAAGCCTTTGCGATGGCGGGCCTCCACGCTTCCGTCTCGAAGACCTCGGCGACGAAGCGGCGCGAAATCCGCGCAACGGCCGACCGCAGCTCGAGAAGCCGCAAGCGACCCCACGCCGGCGGAGCCGGCGCAGGCCGCGCGCAGCGAGGGCGCAGCCCGACCGGAGAGTCGTAAGAAATGGAACGCGAGATCCTGCTCACCGGCATCGGCGGCCAAGGCGTGCAGCTCGCCGCGCAGATCCTCGCGCGCGCCGCGATCCGCGAGGGGCGGCACGTGATGTCGCTCGGCACCTA
Organism: Myxococcota bacterium; assembly: GCA_036560185.1. Taxonomy (GTDB): domain Bacteria; phylum Myxococcota_A; class UBA9160; order UBA9160; family UBA6930; genus VGRF01. The sequence continues at coordinate 7,784 of DATBRS010000236.1, read as the reverse complement.
CGGCGGCTCGATGCGCGGCGGCAACACGGACTCGACGCTGATTCTCGGGGCGGAGCCGATCTCGGCGCCGCCGATCGTCGCGCGCAGCTGGGCGGGCATCGGCGCGCACCCGCGCTACTGGGGCGGCGTGCGCGCGAAGCTGCGCAGCGGCGGCGTGGCGGTGTGGAACGCGGAGCTGTTCGGCGCGGGCGAAGACGCGGGCGCTGCGCACGCGCTCCCGGTGCAGGCGACCGCGCTCGCCACGCGCGTCGGCTCCGCGCAGGGCGCATCGCTCGTGCTCATCGGCGCGCTCGCGGGCGCGACCGGGCTGGTCGGCCTCGATGCGCTGATCGCCGCGATGCAGGAAGCGCTGCCGCCGTATCGGCGCGAGCACGCGGCGAAGAACGCGGAGGCGCTGCGCGCCGGCTTCGACGCGGCTCCGCGCGGCGTCGCGCGCGCGTGGAGCGAAGCATGAGCGCCGGCACCACGCGCGGCACCGTCGTGATCGCCGAGGAGCGCTGCAAGGGCTGCGAGCTGTGCGTGCCGGCGTGCCCGCCACGGGTGTTACGGATGGGCGAGCGCCGCAACGCGATCGGCGCACGCCTGCCGGATTTGTTTGCGGGCTGCACCGGCTGCGGCGCGTGCTTGCTGGTGTGCCCGGATTTCTGCTTCGAGGTCTACCGCTACGACGAGCCGATCGTGCTCGCGGGAGATGCGCGATGACGCGCCGCTTGATGGAAGGCAGCGAGGCGATCGCCGAGGCCGCGATCGCGGCGGGCTGCAAGTTCTTCTCCGGCTACCCGATGACGCCGTTCACCGAGCTGCTCGAGCACTTCGCCGCGAAGCTCCCGGCCGCGGGCGGCGTGTGCATCAATGCCGAGAGCGAGCTCGAGGCCGTCGGCATGGCGTGGGGCGCGGTCGCGACCGGCGCGCGCGCGGCGACCGGCTCGACCGGCCAAGGCCTCGCGCTGATGCAGGAATCCTTCTCCGAGCTCGTGCGCGCCGAGCTGCCGCTCGTCGTCTTCAACATGGCGCGCGGCCAGTTCGATTACTTCCAGGCGACGCGCGGCGGCGGGCACGGCGACTACCACTTCGTCGTGCTCGCGCCGATCGACGTCGCCGAGGCGGTCGCGCTGACGCAGCACGCGTTCGAGATCGCGGAGCGCTGGCGCAACCCCGTCCTGATCTACGGCGACTATCTGCTCGCGCACACGGCCGAGGCGGTGGAGCTGCGCCCGCACGAGGCCACGGCGCCCGCGCACGATTGGCGCGCCGACGGCACCGGGCGCGCGCGGGGTGGCCCGCGGCACATCTCGCCGATCGGCATGCAGCCGGGCATGAAGGGCATCGACGCCGAGCAGTTCTGGCAGCGCCTGCAGGCGAAGCACGAGCGCATCGCCGCGGCCGAGCAGCGCTTCGAGGCGGAGCACTGCGAGGACGCGGACGTGGTCGTGGTCGCGTTCGGCTCGCTCGCGCGCTTTGCGCGGCACGCGGTGCGCGAGCTGCGCCGCGCGGGCGCGCGCGTCGGCTATTTCCGCCCGATCTCGCTGTGGCCGTTCCCGAGCGCGGCGCTCGCCGCGGCGAGCGCGGGCGCGAAGCGCGTCGCCGTGCTCGAGCAGAACGCCGGGCAGATGATCGACGACGTGCGCCTCACGATCTTGGGGCGCGCGCCGGTGATCGCGATCGGCGGCATCTCCACCGATCGCGACGGCTTCGGCATCGGCACCTTCTTCGACCCCGAGCAGGTGCGCGCGCGCATCGAGGGCGCGCTCGCCGCGAGGAGCGCCGCGTGAGCGAAGAGACGATCCGCACCGACGCCCCGCCCGCGCGCGCCGCGAAGCGCACGGGCGAGTTCGCGCCCGAGCTTCAGCTGAGCGTCGACCACGACCTCTGCCCCGGCTGCGGCGAGCCGCTCGCGCTGCGCCTCGTGCTCGAGCTGATCGAGGAGCTCGGCTACGCCGAGAACGCGCTCGGCGTCGTCGGCATCGGTTGTTATACGGCGCTCGGCAGCTCGATCGGCGTCGACATGGTGCAGGCGCTGCACGGGCGCGCGCCGAGCCTCGCGACCGGCGCCAAGCGCATGCGCCCGGGCACGCTCGTGTTCGCGCTGCAGGGCGACGGCGACATGGTGAACGAGGGCCTGCAGGAGGTGATCCACACCGCCGCGCGCGGCGAGAACGTCACGTGCGTCCTGCTCAACAACGGCGTGTTCGGCGAGACCGGCGGGCACATGACGGCGACCACGGTGCTCGGCCAGCGTACGAAGAACACGCTCGACGGCCGCGATGCCGCGCGCCACGGCCACCCGATCTCGCTGGCCGAGATGCTCGCGCCGCTCGGCGGCGCAGCCTACGTCGCGCGCGGCTCCGTGCACGACGCGCCAAACATCGTGCGCACGAAGAACATGCTGCGCCGCGCTCTCGAGGCGCAGCTCGCGGGCGAGGGCTTCTCGCTGGTCGAGATCCTGACGATGTGCCCGACGGGCTGGTTCGTGCCGACGGCGCGAGGCCCGGGCTATCTCGACGAGGTTATCGGGGCCGTGCACCGGATCGGTGAGATCAAGGCGCGCGCGCGATGAGCGCCGCGCTCGAGCTGGTCGCGCCCGGCCGCTGCGCGGTGCTCGTGATGGAGCTGCAGCGCGGCGTAGTCGGCGATCTCGCCTCGATGCCGGTGCTCGCGAAGGCCGTGCAGGAGGCGGGCGTGATCGACGCCACCGCGCGACTGCTCGGCGGCGCGCGCGCCGCGGGCGTGCGCGTGATCCACTGTCACGCCGCGTTTCGCCGCGATCGCGCCGGAACGCCGCGCAATGTTCCGCTCGTGAACTCGTTGCTGCGCAACCCAGAGCACATGCTCGCGGGCGAAGCCAGCGTCGAGAGCGTTCCCGAGCTCGGCCCCGATCCGCGCGACCTCGTGTCGCAACGGTTCCATGGCATGTCGCCCTTCGCAGCGACCGAGCTCGACGCGTTCCTGCGCGCCGAGAGTGCGACGACCGTGATCGCGACCGGCGTCTCGCTGAACGTGGGCATCATCGGGCTCACGATCGAGGCCGTGAACCACGGCTATCACGTCGTGATCCCGCGCGACTGCGTCGCGGGCTATCCCGCGGAGTACGGCGAGGCGGTGCTGCAGAACACGCTCTCGCGCCTCGCGCACTTCACGACCAGCGCCGAGCTGCTCGGAGCGTGGAAGGCGTAGGAGCGCTCACGCGCGGCAGCGAGTCACACGCCCTCCGCGCGCGATGCGGGCGTCAGCGCTCCGTCGCTGCGTGCGCGCGAGCGCACGCGCGCGGCTTGCTTCACTGCCCAGACGTAGACGCCGGTCGCCGACAACCCCGCGACTGCGAGCCCCAGCAGGGAGATCGCGATGCGGCCGGGGAGGCCGAGGATGTGCCCGCTGTGCAGTGGGAACTGCAGCTGCGCGAACACGTCGCCTGCGCTGCCCTCGCCCGTCAGCTCGGCGGTGATGAAGCGGCCGTCGCGGTCGCTCAGGTAGATCCACGAAGCGCCCAGACCGGCTTCGGGGTCCTCGCCCGGACGCACCATCCCGACGCCGAAGCCACCGAGCTCGGCCGCGTGAAACGCGTAGACCGGATCGGCGGGCCAGCTGCGCGCGTGAGCGACACGGCGCGCCGCCGCAATCGCATCTGCGAAGCCGAGCGCAGGCGCGCCCGGCGCGATCCCGAGCTGCTGCGCGCGCTCGAGAGGCGTCGGCGCGAGCTCCGAGAACGCGCCCACGACCGGGCGAAACACCTCGTCGCGCAGGCTCAGGGCGACGCCGCTGACCGCGAGCATCAGTAACAACCCCCAAGCCCAGAGGCCGGACGCTCGGTGGGTGTCGTGGAGCAGGCGGTAGCGGCTGGCGCGCGTCTCGATCCGCAGCGCGCGTCCCCAGCGCCGCCAGAACGCGGTGCCGCGCGGCAACGTCAGCGCGAGCGCGACGAAGCAGTCGAGCGTCCACGCGAGCGCGACGAGACCCATCAGGATCACGCCGACGCGGCCGGGCAGGTGCAGCGAGTAGTGCAGCGAATAGAGGAACGGCAGCAGCCGTTCGCGCTGGAAGCAGCACTCGCCGAAGAGCCGGCGGCCGACGACACTGCCGTCCACCGGATCGACGAAGAGCTCGTCGAAGGCGAGCGCGCGCTCGCTGCGTGGCGAGACGCGCACGACGAGCGAACGCCCCGCCTCGTGCGCGAGGCCGATGCCCGACACCCGCGCGCGCGGCTCGGCGCGCTCGATGCGCGCGACCAGCTCGGCCACGGGCAGCGGCTCGCCCACCGCCGACGCGCGGTACAGGTGCGGATTCAGGCCCTCGTCGAGCTCGTGATAGAACGCGATCGCGCTGCCCGTGAGGCCCGCGAGCGCGAGGAAACCCGCGAGCGCGAGCCCCACATAGCGATGCACGAGGGTGAGCGCCGAACGCATCGCTTCGCCCGTCGCTCAGAACGACCAGGTCGCGAGCGCACGTGCGCGCAGCGGCCTGCCGGGCAGCACGTACAGATCGTTGTAGGAGCCGGTGGCGTATTTCTCGTCGGTGAGATTGTCGAGATTCAGCTGCAGCCGAATCGGGCCGCGCGTGTAGGTGATGTTCGCGTCCACGAGCGTGTAGGACGGCAGGAAGAACGAGTTCGGCAGGTCACCGGCCTGCTCTGTGTAGTGGCTCACGCCGAAGCCGAAGCCGAGGCCCTCGAAGGGGCCACCCAGCACGGTGTACTTGAGCCAACTCGAGAGGCCGTGCTTCGGCGCGTTCTTGGTCCAGAGGCCATCGGCGAGGCCGTTGTCCTCGGTCACCTCGGCGTCGGTGTAGGCGTAGGCAGCGATCAGCTCCCAGCCGTCGGCGATCCGGATCTGGCTGTCGAGCTCGACGCCGCGGCTGCGTTGCTCGCCGGTGGTCACGACGAAGCCGGGGTTGAACGCGTCGTCGGTCGTGACGTTCCCACGCGTGAGCTGATACAGCGACAGCGTCGCGTTCACGCGGCCGTCGAGCAGCGAGGACTTCGCGCCGATCTCCCACTGCGTCCCGCGCTCTGGCTTCGCGGCGTCACCGGAGGCGAGCAACCCGCTCTGCGGCAAGAAGGAGCGGCTGTAGCTCGCGTAGGCGACGAGCTCCGGGAGCACCTGATAAGCGACGCCCACGCGCGGCGAGAACGCCTCGCTTCCGTCGCCGTTCGACTCGACCCAGTCGTAGCGGCCGCCGACGGTGAGCGTGAGGCTCTCCAGCAGCTGGACCTGGTCCTGCAGGTAGACGCCGACCGCCTCGGTGTCCGAGACGGAGACCGGCGCCTCGAACAGCGGCGGCATCGTGTAGCCGTACTCGGGATCGAACAGGTCGATCGGGATGTACGAGCCCGGGTCCGCGTAGTCGATCTGCCGCGAATGCCAGGTGTCGTGGGCGCGATAGACGTCGACGCCGAAGCTGGCGGTGTGCGCGAGCGAGCCGGTCACGAACGCGGCGTCGGCCGCGGTGTCGACACCCACGTACTTCGCGTCGCCGCTCGAGAAGTACGGGTAGCGGTAGAGCGTGCGCTGGTCGGCGTCGAGGAAGGCGGGATAGAGCAGCGCGTCCCAGTCGGAGTCGCTCCACGAGGCGCGCAAGTTCTGGCGCAGCGAGAAGACGTCGTTGAAGCGATGCGTCGCGAGGTAGCCGATCTGGATGCGCTGCTCCTTGCCGACGCCGGGATTCTCCGCGTCGCCGAGGTAGCGATCGCGCGGGATCTGCCCGTTCGGGTTGTCGAGCACGAAGCCGAGGGCGGGCAGCGGGAAGGCGATCTCCTGCCGGTCGTGGGTGAACGCGCTCAGCCAGGTGATCGAGGTGTCCTCACCTTCCCAGGTGAGCGAGGGCGCCACGTAGAAGCGGCGCAGCCCGTCGGCAATCTCGGCGAACGAGCCGTCGTTGCGGTAGAGCGAGACGAGCCGTGCGCTCAGGCCGTGCGCCTCCGACAGCGAGCCGGTTACGTCGAGGCTCACCTGCCGATACTCGTCGCCGCCGAAACCGACGCTGAGCTCGCCTGCGCGCTCCTCCTCCGGCCGCTTGCTGATGAGGTTCACGAGCCCGCCGAGCGCGCCCTGCCCGTAGAGCGACGAGGAGGGGCCCTTCAGCACCTCGACGCGCTGCATGCCGAACACCTCGGCGTTGGTGTTGATGCCGAGGCCGTAGAGCAGGCCGTCCTGATAAGTGGAGGTGTCCGCGTCGAAGCCGCGGATGCGGTAGTAGTCCCAGCCGTTGTAGTACCCACCGGGCATCACGCCGGCGACGTTGCGCAGCGCGTCCTCGAGCAGGACGGCGCCCTGGTCCGCCAGCAGCTCCTCGCTCAGCACCTGAACGTTCTGCGGCGTGTAGAGCGTGTCGACCTCGGTCTTGGTCGCGGTCTGCGTGCGGGCGCCGGTGATCAGGATCGTCTCGTAGGAGGCGGGGGCAGCCGGCGTCTCTTCGACCGGCGCAGCAGGCGCCGCTTCCTCGGCGCGCGCTGCGAACGGCGTCGCCAGCAACGCGGCGACGAGCAGGACGGGGGGCGGGAGAACCTTCGACACGAGGAGTCCTTTCTCACGGGGTTGAGTTCGAGAGGCCACGGCGGATCAAGCGTCCGCATGCGCGGCGCTCTGCAGCTCCGCGGGCGACGGGGCACCGAGCTCGGCGCTCGCGGCCCAGCGCCACGCGCGGCGCGCGTAGCGCTTGGCGAGTCCGAGCTGCGGCCGCACCTCGGCGTGTTCGGCCAATAACAAGTAGTGGATGGCGATGCGCTCGCGCGCGCCGGGGCACGCGTGCACGGCGGCGCGCAGCTCGAGGCAGACAGCGGCGCACAGCAGCTGCGCCTCGCTGCGCTCCGCGGCGAGATCTCCGAGCGAGCGCGCCCTTTCGAGCAGCTCGGCGCAGTACTCGCTCACGCTGCGCTCGCGCGGGCGGCTACGAGCCGGAGCGGGGGGACCGTCCGCTCCGGCTCGACCCGCGTCTTCGCCCGGGGGCGATGGCGGCGGGTGCACTGTGCCGGGAGTGCTCCGGTCCCGTCTCTAGGAGGCCGCATCCGCGAGGCCCTCTGCGTGGAAGCGCTCCGGCTCGGCGCCGGAGCCTTGCTTGCAGCTGGCTCGCGATTTCGTGGCTGGCTGAACGACGAGCATATTGCCTTACTTGAAAATGAATGTCAATTTCAGACCAGCGGAACAGGGGAATCTCAGTGCAGGACCAGAGCAGGAAACCCGAGATCGTGGCTCCCGACGGGTCGGCGGCGAACCCTCGCCGAATCAGCGCTGGCGATCTGTTGGGGACCGATCGCGTCCTTCAGATCGAGCACAACGGTCAGATCTACACGCTCCGCCTCACGCGCAACGACCGCTTGATCCTCACGAAGTAGCTGCACCCGCGCCGACGTCTCTCACTCGAAGGAGCGACATGCTCGTCTGCCACTGCTTCGTGATTCGCGCCTGCGACGTGCGCTCCGCGATTGCACACGGCGCGCGTACACCCGCGGATGTCGCGCGCGCGTGTCATGCGGGCACTGGCTGCGGCGGCTGCCGACCGGTGATCGAGGAGATCCTCGCCGCGCAAACCGGACACTGCGGCGGGAGCGAGTTCGCAGCCGGCGATGCGCGAGCGAATCCGCGGAGTACGATGCCCCGATGAGGAGGGGCAGCATGCCGCGCGGCGAGCCCGAGCTGATCGAAGCCCTGAACGAGATCCTCACCGCGGAGCTCTCGGCCATCAATCAGTACTTCATTCACGCGAAGATGTGCGCCAACTGGGGTTACGGGCGCCTCGCCAAGAAGAAGCGCGAAGAGTCGATCGATGAGATGCACGACGCGGATCGCCTGATC
>DATBRS010000235.1:0-29204 GCA_036560185.1 Myxococcota bacterium | reverse complement strand
CACGGCGGCTCGATCGTGAACATGCTCGCCGACATCTGGACCGGCTATCCGGGCATGGGCCACATGTCGGCCGCGCGCGCGGGCATCGAGAACATGACGTTCACGATGGCGCTCGAGTGGGCGCGCTCCGACGTGCGCGTGAACTGCGTCGCGCCGGGCACGATGCTCTCGAACGGCATGCTCACGTACACGCCGGACGTGCAGCAGCGAACCGCGGCCGATGCCGTCCGCCAGCCGGCGGCGCGCTTCGGCACCGAGAGCGAGGTGTCCGCGGCGATCGTGTTCCTGCTCTCGCCCGCGGCCGCGTTCATCACCGGCGAGACGATCAAGGTCGACGGCGGCGCCCAGTTCCAGAAGTTCCGCTTGATCGAGCCGGGCAACCACGCGGGGCTCAGCGCGTGGAACGGCTTCCATCTCCGAACGGACTTCTCAGGGACGCCCTACGAGCGCCTCGTCGAGGCCGACGACACCGAGTAGGAAGCCGGCGCGCCCGCGCGCCGAGCTACTTCAGCTTCAGCCCCGAGCGCTCGGCCTGCTTCTTCAGCTCGATCTTCGCGACCGTGCGGCGATGCACTTCGTCCGGGCCGTCCGCGAGCCGCAGCGTGCGCATCGACGCCCACGTCTTGCCGAGCCCGAAGTCGTCCGTCACGCCGGCGCCGCCGTGCGCCTGGATCGCGTCGTCGATGATCTTGAGCGCCATCACCGGCGCCTTCACCTTGATCATCGCGATCTCGGCGCGGGCGACCTTGTTGCCCACCGTGTCCATCATGTAAGCGGCCTTCAGCGTGAGCAGGCGCGAGCATTCGATCTCGATGCGCGCGTCCGCGATGCGCTCCTCCCACACCGAGTGCTCGTACACCTTCTTGCCGAACGCGGTGCGCGTCATCAGGCGCTGGCACATCTTCTCGAGCGCGCGCTCGGCGACGCCGATCACGCGCATGCAGTGATGGATGCGGCCGGGCCCGAGGCGGCCCTGGGCGATCTCGAAGCCGCGCCCCTCGCCGAGCAGGATGTTGCCGACGGGCACGCGCACGTTCGTGAAGCTCACCTCGCCGTGGCCGTGCGGCGCGTCGTCGTAGCCGAACACCGGCAGGTAGCGTTCGACCTTGATGCCCGGCGTGTCCCGGGGGACTGCGATCTGCGACTGCTGGGCGTGTTGCGAGGCGCCCGGATCGGTCCGTCCCATCACGATCAACACTGCGCAGCGCGGATCCATGATGCCGCTCGTCCACCACTTGCGGCCGTTGATGACGTATTCGTTGCCCTCGCGGCGAATCTCGGTGGCGATGTTCGTGGCGTCCGACGACGCCACGGCAGGTTCCGTCATCGCGAAGGCCGAGCGAATCTTCCCCTCGAGCAGCGGCTCGAGGAAGCGCTTCTTCAGCTCCGGATTCGCGTAGCGCTCGAACACCTCCATGTTGCCGGTGTCCGGCGCTGCACAGTTGAACACCTCGGACGCGAAGCCGACGCGCCCCATGATCTCGCACAGCGGCGCGTACTCCATGTTCGTCAGGCCCGCGCCGTGCGAGCTCTCGGGCAAGAAGAGATTCCAGAGCCCGGCCTTCTTGGCCTTCTCCTTGAGCTCTTCCATCAGCGGCGGGATCTGCCAGCGGTCGGGGAGCGCTTCGTGCTGCGCGTAGAAGTTCTTCTCGTTCGGGTAGATGTGCTCGTCCATGAAGCTCTGGAGCTGCTTCATCAGGTACTGCGTCTTGTCGGTGTATTCGAAGTGCATGGCGTTGTTCCTCGGCGAGATGGGTTTTGTGGTGACCGCACGTTAGTACGGACGCGGGTTCGCTCGCACGCCGCGGCAGCGCGCCTAGGCTCGAATCTCTCGCCAGATCGGCGTCGATCCCATCGCTCCGTTCGCCCAGCCGCCGATCACCGTGGAGAAGAGCCCCGCCCCGCCGCCGCAGTGCACGATCAAGAGCCCGTTGTTAGGCCGGAACTTCGGGAACTCGTTCTCCAGCGCCGCGCCCGTGAACGGCAGCCCCTCCGCGATTCCGCCCGCGCCGCGCGCCAGCTCCCGGCCCGGCGCGCGCGTCAGCTCGTTCACGCGCGAGGCGACGCGCTGTTTGCTCCAGCCCGCCTCGCGGTAGATGCGCGCGTGCTCGGGCCCGATCGCGAGGATCGCGTCGAAGCCCAGCACGAGCTTCGGGTGGTGCACCGCGCGCAGGCAGGCCGCGAAGCTGTGCGAGATCGACTCGGGATCGCGCGAGATCTGGTCGACGATGCTGCGCGGTCCCTCACCGGGGAACAGCGTCACGGTGTTCATGCCGGCGGGCGCGCCGAGATCGGCGGAGAGCGGACCCCAGGGCGAGCCCTCCTCGTCCTCGGCGAAGCAGAATGAGAGCTTGCCAGGATTGCCGAAGGTCGCGCGGTCGACCTCGCCGGGCCGGCCGCCGCCGACGTTGCGGATCACGAGCTGGAGCGCGCGGCCGATCGCGGAGTTCGCGCGGTTGCCTTGCCCGAACACGTTCTTGCCCGCGTTCATGCCGAGCGCGCGGCGGATCGGGCCGTTGACGACGATCACGGGGCCGACCGGCATCGTCGTCGCGAGCACGCCGTGGATGTTGAACTGATCGGTGCAGGCGGCCTCGAGCGCGGCGATCACCACGGGCAGGTACTCGGGTTTGCAGCCGGCCAACACCGCGTTGATCGCGACCTTCTCGACCGTGCACTCCACCAGATCCGGCGGCACCACCGCGACGACGTCCTGCGGCGCGCGCGTCGTGCCTGCGAGCATCGCGAGCACGCGCGCCTCCGTCGGCGGCACGACCGGCAGGCCGTCGGTCCAGCCTCGCGTGACGAGCGCCTCCATCTCGTCTTCGAGCGCGGCGAGCTCGACGCGGCGCGCGTGGAGCGTGCCGCCCGCGAACTTCGCGCGCAGCGCGTCGACGCGATCGGGATCGACCGAGAGCGAGCCGCAGCCGGGGCGCCACTCGGGCAGGCCCGCACCCAGCCCGCGCACGCCCGTGAACGTCTCCCACTCGCCGCGCTGCCAGCCGAGGATGCGGCCGGTCTCCGCCCCGTCCTCCACCCGTAACAAGGTGGGCACCGCCTCGATCTCGTAGTGCCACGAGCGGGCGAGCGCGGTGTCGTCCTGCGGCGAGAGGCCGGCGGGGAACGAGAGGTCGTCCTGCGTGAAGACGGTGAGCTTCGTCTTCGCGGCGAGCTCCGCGAGCACGGGCGCGACGAGCTCACAGGTCGGACAGGCGCGCTTCACGAACGCCACGAGGCCGGACGGGAGCGCGGGCCGTGTGGCCGCAGCGTGCGAAGCCGCCATCGAAGTCTCCTTCGCGCCGCGCGGGAGGGACGCAGCGACGGTGAGCCATGATGGCATACTGCGCGCTTCGCGAGCGCCGCGCGCGCTGCGCAGGAGGCCTCGATGGGCGGCAAGCACCGGATCTTCGGCTCGGAGATGTCCCCCTACTCGGTGAAGGTGCGCTCGTATTTCCGCTACAAGGGCATCGCGCACGAGTGGGTGGTGCGCGGCCCCGCGAACCAAGCGGAGTTCGCGAAGCACGCGAAGCTGCCGCTCATCCCGCTGGTGGTGACGCCCGGCGAGAAGGGCCTCCAGGATTCGACGCCAATCCTCGAGGCGATCGAAGAGAGCTTCCCGCAGCCGTCGATCCACCCGAGCGAACCCGTCGCGGCGTTCGTCTCCGCGCTGCTCGAGGAGTGGGGCGACGAGTGGGGCAACAAGTGGATGTTCCACCTGCGCTGGGCGCGGCCGGCGGACCAGGATTCCGCGGCCGAGCGCATCGCGCGCGACATGACGGGCGGCGCCTCTGGCGACGCACTCGTACGCGCCGCTGGCGCGGTGAAAGAGCGCATGGTCCCGCGCGTGTGGTTCGTCGGCTCGAACGCGGAGACGGCGCCGCAGATCGAGCAGTCGTACCAGGACACGCTCGCGCTGCTCGAGGCGCACCTCACCTCGCGCCCCTACTTGTTGGGGGCGCGCCCGGGCTTCGCGGACTTCGGCGTGTGGGGGCAGCTGTACGAGTGCTGGACGGATCCGACCGCGGGCGGCTGGCTGCGCGAGCGCGCACCCCACGTTGCGACGTACGTGGAACGCATGCTCGACCCGAAGTCGCACGGCGCGTTCGAGCCCTTCGACGCGCTCGCGCCGACGCTCGAGCCGCTGCTCACCCAACAAGTGGGCGCGCTGTTCCTGCCGTGGAGCGATGCGAACGGCCGCGCGATCGCCTCCGGAGCGGAGGAATTCTCCGTGGAGCTCGCCTCCGGCAAGTGGCGGCAGAAGCCGCAGAAGTATCACGCGCGCTCGCTCGCCGCGTTGCGCGCGCGCCATGCGGCGGCGAGAAGCGCGGAGCTCGACGCGGTGCTGACGCGAACCGGCTGCGCGCGCTGGCTGCTCTCGGTGTGATCGCTCGGCGCTTCAGCGCTTGCCGAACAGGTGCTTGCGGCTCTCCTCGTCGGGCCCGTCCTTCACGACCTGGCGGAGATCCTTGCCGAACGCGAAGCCGCGCTGCAGCGCGGGGCGCTGCTTGAGCGCGTCGTACCAGCGGCGCACGTGCGGGAATTCCGCGAGGTCGATGCCCTGCGCCTTGTACGTGACGACCCACGGCCAGGCGGCCATGTCGGCGATCGAGTAGGTGCCGGCCAGGCACTCGCGATCGGCGAGGCGGCGATCCATCACGCCGTACAGGCGCTTCGCTTCATCCTCGTAGCGCTGGATCGCGTACGGGATCTTCTCTTTCGCGTAGAGCTTGAAGTGACCGTGCTGGCCGAGCATCGGACCGAGGCCGCCGACCTGCCAGAACAGCCATTGCAACACCTCGGCGCGCCCGCGCGGATCGGCGGGCAGGAAGAGCCCCGTCTTCTCCGCGAGGTAGAGCAGGATCGCGCCCGTCTCGAAGATCGAGAGCGGCGGCGAGACGCTCCGGTCGACGATCGCCGGAATCCGGTTGTTGGGGCTGATCTCCAGAAAGCTCGGCGCGAACTGCTCGCCGCGGCCGATGTTCACCCAGCGCGTCTCGTAAGGGAGCGCCATCTCCTCGAGCGCGATCGAGATCTTCCAGCCGTTCGGCGTGGGCCAGGAATGCAGCTCGATCATGCGCGCGCTCCCCTGCGATGCGGCGAGGGAAGCACGGCGGCGCGCCGGGCGCCCGCGCTGCGAGCGCTCGCTAGCGCGACAGCCCGCCGACGGGCTGCGACTGCTTCGCGGTGCGGCGCAGCACGTAGACGCGTTCGTCGCCGGGCGGCAGCCAGCGCCGGTAGCTGCGCTCGGCGTAGGGCGCGAAGCGCTCGTGCTGCGGCGCGTAGGTGAGGATGAACTCCTCGTCCCAGACGAACTTGTTCCCGGGCGAGCGCTCGATCGGGTCGAAGTCGTCGTACCAGCCGTTGTACTCGACCCCGCCCACCACGACGCGTTCGCCGTAACCCTCGGCGCGCAGCGCCTCGAGCAGCGCCCACTTCGCCTCGGAGCGCACGAGATAGTCGCGGGTGCCGACGAACGCGAACGCGATGAAGAGCGCGCTGGCGGCGACCGCGGCGTGCTTCCGCCAGCCGGGCCCCGCCGCGCCTCCGGCGATCGCGATCAGCGCGGCGCCGAGCGGCGCGACGAGCGTGAACAGGTAGCGGTCGAAGAACGGCGCGCGGGCGAGATGAGGCAGCAGGAAGCCCGTCGCGAAGGCCAGCAGCAGCAGGATGTCGCCGCGTTTGCGCCACGTCCGCCAGTCGGGGAGACCGCGCCACAGCAAGAGCGCGATCAGCTCGGCGCCCGCCGCCGCACCGACCAGCGTGAGCGCCCACCAGAGCCAGGCGGGGGCGTGCGGGAGGAATTCCGTGCCGGCGATCGTGAGCGGCCCGAGGCCGACGTCCCAGATCACGTTGTAGCTGGGAGGCAGTGGCAGCTGAAGGCGCAGGATCACGAAGGCGGCGGCCGCGGCACCGATCGCGCCGGCCGCGAGGCGCAGCTTCAGCGGCGCGACGATCCGTAACAACACGGGGGCCAGGAACCAGCCGGTCAGCACCAGCGTCGCGAGGCCGTGCTTCACGAAATGGAAATCCGCGGCCGACTGCCCGCTCGCGATGAACTTCCCGGCGTCGCGCACGGAGTAGAGGCGCGACCAGCGCCCGCCCGTCTCGAACAGCCAGTGCTCGGTCTGGAGGTAGAGGCCGCCGACGATCCCCGCGCACAGCGCGGCGCCGAGCCACGCGCGCCAATCGAGCGGCCGCGAGATCAGCAGCGCGAGCAGGAACGCCGCGGGCAGCACGAGCGCCGTCTGGCGTGAGAGCGTGGCCGCGACGGCGCAGGCGATGCCCGCCGCGAGGGCGCCCCATCCGCTGCTGCGCGTGTACTCCGCGAGGAACACGAGGCTCCACACGCACAGCGCGATGAACAGCGTGTCCGTCATGAAGGTGAAGCCGAGGTGCACGTGGACGGGGTTGAAGCCGTAGGCGGCGGCGAGCAGTGCTGCGGCGACGGTGGCGGCACCGGCGCGACGCGCGAGCGTGAACGTGCCCGCGATGCCGAACGCGCCGGCCACGAGGCTCGACCAGCGCAGCGCCGGAAAGCCGAACCCGAGCAGCTTGGCGAACAACGCGCCCCAGGCGGTGTGCGTGAGGGCCGGCACCCAGGTCCACGAGGGCCGGCGGAACTCGCCGCTCTCGAGCAGCGTCCGCACGGTGTGGGCGTAGGCCCAGTCGTCGTTGAGCGGAATGCGCGCTCCGGTCCCTAACAGCAGCGGCAGCGCGAACCAGCCCGCGAGCAGCAGCGCGAGCGCGCGCCAGTCGCGCGCGTCGAAACGAATTCTCGCCTGGGAGTCCGTGCTCACTCGGGTGCTGCGCCTGCCGCTGGCTACTTCACGTAGCCGAGGCTCTCCAAATTCTTGCGTGTCTCTTCGTCGAGACCCTCGAAGCCAGCGCTCTCCAGCGGCGCCGGCTCGTCGGCGAAGCGGAACGGCCGCCCCGCCTGTTCGGCCAGACGCGCTTCGAGCCGTCGCGTCATTTGCGCGACGCGCTCCGGCTCGCCCGCGGCGCGATCGACGCGCTCGTCCGGGTCGGCCGCGAGGTCGTACAGCTCGTGCCGCCCGTTCGAGCCCCAGATCAGCTTCCAGCCGTCCTCGCCGCGCAGCGCGCGCAGCCGGCGCAGGAACGGCGCGAGCCTGCCGTGTGCCCGCGCGAGGTCCTCCGGCGCGATCGCCGAGAGCGCCTGATTCGGGAAGTAGTACTCGTGCGTGAGCTCGGCGCGCGGCGCCGCCGGGGCGAGCAGGTCGCGCCCTTCGGTGCGGAAGCGCGCCCACTCGACGCCCGCGGCGGCGAGCGTCGTCGCGAACACGTCGACGCTCGTCGCCAGTCGCGGGTCGACGACGCCGCCCGGCGTTCCGCCGCCGAGCACGAACAGCGGCACGTGCAGCAGCGAGTCATGGAGGTCGAACACGTGATCGAGGTGTTCGTGGTCGCCGAGGTTCTCACCGTGATCCGCGGTGACGATGACGAGCGTGTCGCTCAGCCGGCCGCTGCGCTCCAGCTCCGCGATCAGCGCGGCGAGATCGCGCGAGAGCTGCTCGAGCTCGCCGTCGTAGAGATCCGCGAGCTCCTGGAAGTCGAGCGAGCCGAGCGCGGAGCGCCCCGTGTAGTAGTGCTGCCAGCTCGGGTCGACGGGGCGCCGGGGGAAGGCGCCGTAGCTGCGATCGTGGGGCGGCGGCGGCGCATACGGGGAGTGCGCGTCGATGTAGTTCACGAACGCGAAGAAGCGCTCGCCGCGCGGCACGCTCGCGAGGAAGCGCTCGAACGCGGTGTTGTTGGGGTGCGCCGGCCCGCGGGTCGCCGCGACGACGTCGCGCCGCCAGGTCGGCAGGAATTGCGCGAAACCCTGATCGAGCTGGCTGTAGGGGCCGACCACGGTGTTGCCCGCGGCGGCGAAGGTGCGGAAGCCCTCGTTGCGCAGGATCTCCGCGAGCGTCGGCACACCGTCGGAGAGCTTCGTGTGCTCCTGCGTCGCGCCGTGCGCGATCGGGGCGAGCCCGCTGAACATCGACGCGTGCGACGGCACCGTCCACGGCGCCGCGCTGAACGCGTTCGGGAAGCGCACGCCGCGGCCGGCGAGCGCCTCGAGCTCCGGCATCGTGTCGCGCGCGTAGCCGCCACTCGCGAGATGGCGCGCGCTGACCGTGTCGAGCACGACCAGCAGCACGCTCTTCGCGCGCGGCTGCGGGAGCTGGGTGCGCGCGAGGTGCAAGCCGAGCGCCGCCCCGGCGAATGCGATCAGCACGACGCTCTCGCGCAGGCGCAGGCCTCCGCCGCCGCGCGCCGCGCGCAGCAGCCCGAACGCCGCGGCTGCGCCGGCGGCGAGCAGCACCGCGCCCTTCGGCTGCGTGCTGACGAGAGCGGCCGCGCGCGCGAGCGGGTCGCCGAGCGGCGGCGCGATGCGCTGGAGAGCCTCGATCGCTGCGTCGTGAAAAGCAGCGAGCGGCGCGAGCAGCGCCCCGGCGGCGGCGACCCACGCGATTCGCCGCAGCGCGCGCATGCCGCGCAGTACGGCGAGCGCGGCCGCGAGCCCGAGCGTGACCACGAGCGCGATCGGCGCGAGCGCGAACCAATCCTCCGCCGCGGCGATCGGCAGCACGTGCGGCAGCCCGACCGCGTCCCATGCCCCCGCGCTGGCGCTCGCGCCGGCGTGCAGCAGCGCTGCGATGAAGCTCGCGAGCACGGCGTCCGCCGCAGCGCCGAGCGCGCCCTGCAGCCGCTTCATCGCGCGCCCTCGAGCGCGTACACCGCGACGAAGCCCGCGGCGAAGCGCGGCGGCCCGTAGTGACTCGTGAACTGCGCGGCGAGATGCTCGTCGTCGCCCGCGTGGGAGAGCAGGTAGACCGGGCGCCCGAGGCTCGCGAGCGCGGCGCGGCCCGTCTCCTGCAGCGGCTCCCCCGCCGTGAGCGCAGCGGCGAGCCGCGTGCGCTGCGCGAACGCCGCGTGCGGAGTCGTCAGGTAGCTCGGCTGATCGACGTAGAGCGCGCGGCCCGTGAACGCCGGCAGCTCGGAGACGTTCGTCGCCATCTTCACGGGATGCGCCGGGTCGACGACGAAGACCGCGCTGCGCGGCGTCTCTTCGCGGATCCAGCGATAGAGCTGTGCGAGCGGGTCGTCGGCCGGGGTGCGCACGAGCACGCCGCCGTCGCTAGCGATCGGAAGCGACGGCCGGCCGGCGAAGCTCGCGAGCGTGCAGATCGTCACCGGCAGGAACGCGAGGAACAGCAGCGCGGCGGCCGCGGACGACAGCCCGCGCGACGCGGCGAAGCCGAGCGCCGGCACGGCGAGCAGCACGCCCGCGACGTTGGCGAGGTTGTGCTCGTTGCCCTCGGCGAGCCCCACCAGCGGCACGGCAGCGGCGAGCACGAGCCCGCCGAGCGCGACGGCGACGAGCGCCCCGCGCAGCCGCGCGGGCGCGCGCACCGCCCCGTAACAAGCGAGCGGCGCGAGCACGACGAAGCTCGCCGCCATCGAACCCGCCTTGCGCACGAACGCGTCGCCCAGGCTGAGCACCGCTGGCTCGCCGGCCGCGCTGAAGAGCTGCAGGTAGGTCGGCGCGGCGAGCAGTGCCCCGAGCAGCGCGGCGGCGGCGACCGCGATGCCTGCGCCGCCGACGGATCCGGCGAAGAAATCGCGCAGCGCGGCGCTGCGCGAAGCCAGCCTCACGCTGCAGGCGCCGCCGAGCAGCGCCCCGGCGCCCGCGAGGCCGATGAGCGGGTTCAGCGCGGTCGCGAGCGCGCCGAGCGCCACGCTCGCCGCGATGCGGCTCGGACGCGGCGGCGCGAGGAACAGCGCGACGAGCGGGAGCAGCAGCGCGAGCGCCGGGCCGCGCGACGAGTTGTCGAGGAACCACGGCAGGTTCTGGCCGCGCCGCCAATCCGCCGAGATGTACTGCGCGCCGAGCAGCGGGTGCGTCATGAACAAGTCCGCCGACTCGTTGCTGACGAACACCGTCTCGACGGGCTGCGGCACGAACTCAAACAGCGGAATGCCCTGCTCGACTGCCTTCGCGCCAGCGATCGCCGGCCCCGCCGGATTGAGCCCCGCCAGTGCCAGCCAGCCCACCAGCAGCCCGGCCGAGGCGGAGCCGTACTCGCGCGCGCCGAGGCGCAGCGCGCTGAACATCAAGAGCGCGAGACTCGCGAGCGTGAGCGCGGCGAGCGCGTGCAGCGAGTCGACGTGCGCGACGCGCGCGAGCGCAGCCGCGAGCGCGTGGTAGGCCCAGTAATAGGGCAGTGGCTCGCCAGCGAAGAACGGATTCTCGGGCGGCAGCGAGCCGTCGCCGATCTGCGCGGCGATGCCGGCGTGCACGAAGCCGTGCCACGACACCAGCGTGCGCGAGCTGCTCAGCAGCACGCTCGCCGCGACCGCGACCGGCGCCACCGCGAGCAGCCGGATCGCACCACTGCTCGGGCCGCCGCTTCGTACCGAAAGGCTCAACCGCTCCCCCGTCCGCGGCGCACGTTAGGGCTCTCGCGTAGAGCCGAAAGCGCTCGCGCCCCCAGCGCCGTGAGGCGATGGAGGCGCGTGCTCGGAACGGAGCGCCGTGCGGCGCTATTGGCCCCAGTTGAAGCCGAGCCGCAGCCCGTAGGTGCGCGGCTGCAGCAGGCCGAAGCCCTGCGCCGTGCCCGTCAACGCCACGACGATGCCGCGCGGGTAGACGTAGTTGTTTTCGAGATTCTCACCGAACGCCTCGACCCAGTAACGATTCTCCGGCTCTTCCCAGCGCACTCGGAGGTCGGTCTTCGTGTAAGACTCGACGGCGTCGACGAGCGGGTTGTTCTGCGGTCGGCGCCAGGCCTCGGCGGTCCAGGTGAACTCGAGGGTCGGGATGATCCGGCCCACGTTCCCGAGATCCCAGTGGTAGCTAGTGAGCAGCGAGATCTTCCACTCCGGCGAATCTTCGAGGCGGTTGCCCGAGAGATCGACGCCGCCGTTCGGGTCGCCCACGCATGCGGGGTCGATGGGCGGCGGGTTGAGCGCGTCGAGCGGCTCGTCGGCGCAGAACTCGTCGAACTCGGCCTTCAGCCAGCCGACCGCGAAACGGGTGTCGAGGTTCTCCATCGGCCGCGCGTCGAACGTCAGCTCGCCGCCCCACACCTCCGCGGCCTCCGCGTTGATGTTCACGATCTGGATCGCCTTGATCACCGGCACCTGAAGTTTCGTGTAGTCGTAGTGGAAGAACGCGGCGTTCGCGTTGAGGCGTCCGTCGAACCACGTCGTCTTGGCGCCGATCTCCGTCGCGATGATCACCTCGGGATCGACCTCCCAGACGATGAAGTCGTCGCTCGGATCGGTCGGCGTGGCGGCGCCAGTGGGGTCGGGGATCAGCTGGATGAAGCCCGCCTTGTAGCCGCGCGCCCACTTGATGTAGGCCATGTGGTCTTCGGTGATGAACCACTTCAGGCCCGCGTCGAGCGTGGTCTCGCGCCAGGTGTCCCCGCCTTCGAAGTCGCTCGCCGCCGTGAGCGGCGTCGGGTTCGCGACCTCGTGCCGGAAGAACTCGTCGTGATTCCAGCGCGCGCCGAGGAAGATCTCGATCTCGTCGATCGGCTTCAGCGTCACGTTCGCGAACGGCGCGTAGCCGGTGTCGACCTGCTGAAGGGTCGCGCCCGAAACCGTGAGCGGCGTCAGCGTGTTGCGGACCTGGTCGATCTTGTTCTTCACGTAGAACATGCCGAGCGTCCAGTTGAGCCAGCTGTCGTTGTTCGACTGGAGCCGGAACTCGACGGTGCGCTTGGTCTCGGGCATCTGCGCGCTCTCGGTGTCGAGCGCTTCGTAGGTCGTCGCGTCGGAGTCCGAGAGGCCCTCGTTCTCGATGTGGCTGTAGCCGCCGACCAGGAACAGGTCGACGTCGCCGAACAGCGGGAGGCTCTCGAGATTCCACTCGAGCGCGCCGTCGATGTCCCACGTCTCGAGCGTGCCGTCCCCGAGGCGGTGGAGCGCCGAGTAGCTCCGGGCGCGCCCGGCGTTCAGCTGATTCAGCGGAACCGGCACGAAGAACTGGGGGTCGCGCACGAGCGCCGGGATCGGCGGCGCGATCGTGCAGTTCAGCGTCGGGTCGCAGAAGCGCGGGATGCCCTCGAAGCCGTTCAGCAGCATGTGCTGGGTGGCGTCGTCGATCGGCGCGCCGGTGCCGAGGAAGTAGCGGTTGTAGTGCACGCCGATCAGCGGAGCGAGCGGCGTGCTGAGCAGCGCGGTCTTGAACTGCGTGAAGCCGTTCGCCCAATCGAACGGCAGGTTCACGCCTGCGAACGGAAGGGTGCCGACCGGCCGCGTGCCGCTCGGGAACAGCGAGACGCCGCCGGCGTAGCGGCTCTCGGCGGTCAAGAACCAGCCGCGCAGATCGATGGCGACGTTGTCCGTCGGCTCGGAGCGCAGCGACAAGCGCACGTACCAGTCGTCCTTCGCGCCGAAGCCCTGCCGCTCCGTGCCGGCGGGATTTTCGGTGGTGCCGTCGCCGACCTCGCGCGTGAGCACGAAGCGCGCATTCAGCAGGTCGTTGTCGACGCCCGAGAGCGGGATGTTGACGACGCTGCGGAGCTGATAGTTGTCGAACTCGGGCGCCCAAGTGACGTCGCCGCTCGCGCCCCACTGGTTGTCGGGCTTGCGCCACTGCAGGTCGATCGCGCCGCCGTTTGCGTTGCGGCCGTAGAGCGTGCCCGAGGGCCCGAGCGCCACGGCGACGTTCTGCAGGTCGTAGAACTGATCGACGTAGGTGAGCGAGTTGAACTGGTAGACGCCGTTGATGTGGTAGGCGACCGGCGACTGGGAATCGAAGGCCGCGCGCGCGACGCCGCGGATCGAGAGATCGGTGTCCTCGCTCTTCACCGAGACGTTGGGCAGGAGGCTGGTGAGATCGCCGACGTTCTCGATGTTCGCGTTCTGGATCGTCTCCTCGCTGAACGCCGCGATCGCGCCGCCGATGTCCTGCACGGACTCCGTACGCTTCGTGATCGTGACGACGATCTCTTCCACGTCGCCGAGCTCCGCGGGCGGCGGGGCGGGCACCGGCTCCGTCGCAGGTGCGGCGGCGGCGGGGGCTGCGTCGGCGGGCGCATCTTGGGCGAGCGCGGGAAATGCGATCGCGGCGCCGAGGCATGCCGTCGCGGCGAGCGTGCGAACGAGTCTCATGGGGCCCCTCCATTTTCCAAGCCGCGGGCCGGCCTGGGCGTGTGCGAAGCGGCACTCTGTCCCGGCGCGCGGCACAGCGTCAAGAGTTAAATGGAACGCGTTCTAGGGGCGCTGCTGCGCTGCGTCAGAGCGCGCGACCTCGCCGCGACGCAGCGCGCGTGCCACCGTCGCGCGCATGTCCCCCGCGCCGCGCGACGCTCCGGTGATCCTCGAGGCCGCGATCAACGGCGGCACGACGCCGGAGAAAAACCCGCGCGTGCCGCGCTCGCACGCCGAGATCGCGCGCGACGCGCTGCGCTGCTTCGAGCTCGGCGCCGCGATCGTGCACGCGCATAACAGCAGCTATGCCCTCAGCGGAAGCGTCGCCGCAGACGACTACCTCGCGGCGTGGCGCGCCGTGCTGCGCGCGAAGCCCGATGCGCTCTGGTACCCGACGCTCGCGGCCGGCGGCGCGGCGGGCATGGCGGGAATGCTCGCGCACCTGGAGCCGATCCAGCGCGAGCTTCCGCTGCGCATCGCGGGCTGGGACCCCGGCTCGACGAATCTCGGCGGACCCGGGCCCGACGGCCTGCCCGCGGGCGTGATCTACGGCGTCTCCTACGACGACGTGAAGTACGCCTTCGCGCTTTGCGAGCGCCTGCGCTTGGGCCCGAGCCTCGGCATCTACGAGCCCGGCTCGCTGCGCACCACGCTCGCGTATCTGCGCGCCGGCAAGCTGCCGCGCGGCACGCTCGTGAAGCTCTACTTCGGCGGTGATTATGGGATCTTCGCGACGCAGCCGGGCGTCTCGTTCGGGCTCCCGCCCTCGCTGAGCGCGCTCGACGCCTATCTCGAGATGCTCGAGGGCAGCGGGCTGCCGTGGTCCGTCTCGGTGTGGGGCGGCGACCTGCTGGCCACGCCGATCGCGCGCGCGGCGCTCGAGCGCGGCGGGCATCTGCACGTCGGCATCGAGGAGTTCTACGCGCCCGGGCGTTCGCCCTCGAACGAGGAGCTGGTGCGCGAGGCCGCGGAGCTGTGCGCGAAGGTCGGCCGCCCGCTCGCGACTTGCGCCGAGGCCGCCGCGCTCCTCGGCCTGCCCTGACGCCACGAGCGCTCAGCGCACGCGCACGGAGGCGCCGCGCTCGTTCGGGCACATGCGCGCCAGGAATGCACCCAGCGGCGCCGGCGTGGCGACGTCGGCGTCGGCGCTGAACCCCGGCGTCCAGAACTCGCGCCAGCTCGGGAAGAAATCCGCGT
Source organism: Myxococcota bacterium (assembly GCA_036560185.1). Taxonomy (GTDB): domain Bacteria; phylum Myxococcota_A; class UBA9160; order UBA9160; family UBA6930; genus VGRF01. The sequence goes on along the minus strand of DATBRS010000235.1, from coordinate 14,843 downwards.
AGCCCCCGTCGTACGGCTCGCGCCCGGGCCAGCGCATCTTGTTCGCTCCGAGCGGCGGCGTGCGCAGATCGCACGCGTACCAGTAGAGCGGCAAGCGCCGGCGGAAGAGCCAGCGCCCGTCGATGCGCTCGTAGCGATCCCAATAGATCATGGTCATCGCGATCCACTGGTCGGCGGTCTCGTGCTCGTTGCGGCTGTAGACGAGGCCGCGCGCGCGATCGGCGTCCTCGAGCTCGATGATGTGGTTGCCCGTGACGTGCGCCGTGCCGCTGAACTGCGCGCGCAGCGTCTCGTCGAACCAGCGCTTCAGCGCGCGCCGGCCCGAAGCGTCCTTCGAGACGCGCACGTCTTCGGGGAACAGCCCGCACAGCGCGTCGAGGTCGCGCATGTCGAGCGCCAGGCAGTACTTCGCGACGAGCTGGCGGATCTCGTCGAGGGATTCGAGGCGGTCCAGGCGCGCCTCGAGCGCGGAGGGGCGGGGCATGCGCGGCTCCTTCTCGCGCGCTTGGGTAGCGCGCGCGTCCGAGGCCGCCGCCGATCAGCTCGCCGCGCCCTCTTCCGCGGCCGCCGATTCCTCCGCGTGCTCCCCGCGCTCGCCCGCACCGTGGCGCTCGACCGAGCGGGTGCGCTGCTTGCCTTGCACGAGCAGCGTCGCGTCCTCGAGCACGAGGTACATGCACGGCAGCAGCACGAGCGTGATGACCGCGGCGAACAGCACCCCGAACGCAAGCGTGATGGCGAGCGGGATCGTCATGCGCGCCGCCATCGCCGTGTCGAACATCATCGGGATCAGGCCGACGAACGTGGTGATCTCGGTCAGGAAGATCGCGCGGACGCGCGAGACCGAGCCCTCCAGCGCGGCGTCCGCGAGCCGCATGCCCGATGCGCGCAGCGTGTTCACTTGGTCGACGAGCACGAGGCTCGAGTTCACGACGATGCCGGAGAGCGCGAGCAGGCCGATCACCGAGTACATCGAGAGGTCGTAGCCGAGCAGCAGGTGCCCGAGCGCGGCGCCGACCACGCCGAACGGGATGATGCTCATGATGATGATCGGCTGCGCGTAGGAGCGAAGCGGCACGGCGAGCAGCGCGTAGATCGCGAGCAGCGCGAACAGCTGGCCGCGCAGCATCGCGTCCAGGAAGTCGCGCTGCTCCGCCTGTTGCCCGGCGAAGCCGAAGGTCACGCCCGGGAAGCGCGCGGGCAGCTCCGGGAGCGCGCTCTCGCCGAGGTCCGCGATGATCGCGTTGGCGTTGCCGAGCGCGACGTCCACGTCCGCGGTCACCGCGATCACGCGCGCGCGATCCACGCGGTGGATCGAGGAGAAGCCGCTGCCGAGCGAGGCGCGCGCGACGCTCGCGAAGGGCACGGCCGTTCCCTGCGCGGTGCGGATGCGCAGCCGCTCGAGATCGCCGAGCGAGCGGCGCTGCGCGGCCGGGTAGCGCACGACGACCTTCACCTCGTCGCGACCGCGCTGAATCCGCTGGACCTCTTCACCCCAGAACGCTTGGCGCACCTGGCGCGCGACATCGGAGAGCGAGATGCCGAGCGCCTCGGCGGCAGGCGTCGCCGTGAAGGCCATCTCCTGCTTGCCGGCGCGGAAGGAATCGGCGACGTCGAACACGCCCGGGTACTCGGCGATCGCGCCCTTCAGCCAGGCGGCCGCTTCGCGCAGCTCGCCGAGATCCCCGCCGCGCAGCTCGAGCTCGATCGGCTTGCCGGAGCTCACCATCGTGTTCTGGAAGGTGAGCTCGGCGACGCCGGCCAGCGGCGGCAGCGCCGCGCGCCAGCGGCGCTGCATCTCCGAGGTCGTGAGGTCGCGGTAGTCCGAGTTGATCATCTCGACCTGCAGCTCGCCGAGGTGCCCGCCGGCGCCCGCGGCGCTTCCTCCGCTCGGAAGCTGCGCTTGGAAATTGCGGAATGGCTGCTCGCCGACCGACGCGAGCACGTGGGTGAAAATGCTGCCGTGCTCGAGATCCCGTGTGGCGTCCGCCTCACGCTGCACCCTGCGCGCGGCGTCCTCGAGCACGCGGATCGTCCGCGCCGTCACCGCCGCGGGAGTGCCGGGCTCCATCGTGAGCTCGGCGATGATTACGTCGCCGTCCACGGGCTCCTCGAACGTGAAGCGCAGCCAGTCCCCCATCACGAGCCCGGTAGTCAGGATCAGCGACGCCACCCCGCACGCGATGACGAAGTAGCGCCACTCGAGCGCGCGCTGGAGGAGCGGCCGGAAGGAGCATTCGACCCAGCGGTCGAAGCCGCCCGACACGCGGTCCTGCACGTCGCGCCAGGTGCGCGAGGCCCAGTGCCGGGGCTCCGCATCGAGGCGCCCCGTCGCGAGGTGCGACGGCAGGATGCAGAGCGCCTCGAGCAACGAGAAGCAGAGGCTCACGATCACCACGACCGGCAGGCCGCGCACGAGCTTCCCCATCGAGCCGGGCACCGCGAGCATCGGGACGAACGCGGCGATCGTGGTCAGCACGCCGAACACGACCGGAATCGCGATCGTCTGCGCGCCGCGGATCGCGCCCTCGACCTGGCTCGCGCTGCGGCGCTGTTCGACGTGCGTGTTCTCGCCGACCACGATCGCGTCGTCGACGAGGATGCCCAGCACGAGCACGAGGCCCATCAACGTGATCCAGTTGATCGTGACGCCGAGGAAGGGCATCACCGCGAAGGTCGCGAGCAGCGCGGTCGGCACGCCCCAGGCGACCCAGAAGGCGAGGCGCAGGCGCAGGAACAGCGCCAGCACCACGAGCACCATGATCGCGCCCTGCCAGGCGTTGCTCTTCATCGAGCCGAGGCGCTCGGCGAGGATCGTCGACATGTCTTGCCAGACGACCATCTCGACGCCGGTGGGGAGCGTTGCGCGCGCGCGCTCGACGTAGGCGCGCGCGGCCTCGGCAACGCTGGTGACGCTCTGCTCGCCCACGCGCGAGACTTGTACGAGCGCGGCGGCCTTGCCGTCGAAGGTCGCGCTCTGGTCGCTCTCCGCGAAGCCGTCCTCGACGTGCGCGACGTCGCCGATCGTGAGCCGTGTGCCGTCGCGCCGCGCCAGCACCGGAATGCGCTCGAACGCGGCCCCGTCTTCCGCTTCGCCGCGCGCGCGCAGCAGCATCTCGCCGTCGTCGGCCCGCACGACGCCCGCGGGCAGATCGAGCGAGCCGCGCCGCACCGCCGCGGCCACTTGGTCGAAGGTGAGGCGATGCCGCTCGAGGGAGCTCTCGGAGACCTCGATCGCGATCTCGGGCGGCCGCACCGCGGCGAGGGCCACCTCCGAGATCTCCGGCAGCGCCGCCAGCTCCTCGCGCACGCGCTTCGCGGTGTCGACCAGCGTGCGCTCGTCCACGTCGCCGTAGACGGCGACCGAGAGCACCTGCCGCGGCAGCTCGGCCTGCGAGACGATCGGGCGCTCCGCCTGGTCGGGAAGCGTGGCGAGCGCGTCGACGCGGGCGCGGATGTCCGCGAGCCGGCGCGAGACGTCCTCGCCGTTCATCAGCTCGACGCTGAGGATCGCGACGCTCTCCGAGGCGGTGGAGCGGATGCGCTTCACTCCGGCGACGCCTTGCAGCGCCTCCTCGATCGGCACGCACACGCCCTCCTCGACGTCGTACGGCGAGGCGCCGGGGTACGGCACCAGGATCGTGACGACGTCGAGGTCGACCTCCGGGAAGATCTCCTGCCGCAGCGTCGGCGCCGCGAGCAGTCCGCCCGCGAGCATCAGCGCCATCATCAGGTTCGCCGCGACTGGGTTGCGCGCGAACCAGGCGATCAGCCCCCCGTTCACGACTTACTCCGCGGCGTGCGCTTCGCCGCGCACCCGCGCGCCGGCGGCCAACGCGGTCGGCGCGTGGGAGCAGACGCGTTCGCCCGCCGCGAGCCCGCTCGCGATCCACGCGGCCGATTCGTCCGCGCGCAGCACCTCGACCGCACGCGCCTCGAGCTTGTCGTCCGCCCCGATCACGAAGACGCGGCCGTCGCCCGACAGCGCCGCGCGCGGCAGGCGCACCACGTCCACGACTTCGCGGCCCTCGATCTCCGCGTCCACGAAGGCACCGAGCGCGAGCGCGTCGACGCTCGGACCCGATTCCTGCACGCGCGCGGTCACGGTGAGCATGCGCGTGCCCGGATCGAGCGCGCCCTCCGCGCCGACGATGCGCGCGGCGAACTCGTGGGGCGCACCGCCGACTGTGCCGGTGAGCCGCACGCGCGGCCCCACGTCCTTGGATCGCTTCGGCAGCGCGATGAACGCGGCGTCCTCGGCGCGCAGCGACAGCTTCACCTCGGCGTCGCCGCCGCCGTAGATGCGCGCGACGGGCGTGCCTGGCGAGAGGTACTGCCCGCGCGCGACCTTGCGCTCGCGCACGCGGCCCGCGAACGGCGCGCGAACCGACGCGCGGGCGAGCGCGAGCCGCGCCTGCCGCTCCGCGGCCTGCGCATCGCGCACGTTCGCCTCGGCGATCTGCATGTTCCCGAGCGACTGCTCGTACGCCGCGGGGCTCGTCGCGCCGCCGTCGAACAGCGCTTGGCTGCGCGCCTGCGCCGCGCGCGCCAGCGTGAGCTGACTCTCGGCGCGCTCGACGCCTGCGCGCGCGCGCTGCGCGGCGATCTCGTAGTCGTCGCTCGCGATGCGCACGAGCGTCTCGCCCGCGCGGAACGTGCCGGCGCCGTCGAACGACGGCGACACCCACACCACGCGGCCGCCCACTTCGGCCACGAGCTCGATCTCGTCGCGCGGCGCGAGCGTGCCCTGCGCGCGCACCAGCATCGGCTGCGTCGCCGGCTGCACGATCACGACGTCGACGAGCGGCAACGCGGTGCTGACCTCGCGCGGCTTCGGGTCGGGCTTGAGCGCGATCAACGCCGTGCTGCACAGCAGTGCGCCCACCAGCACGACGAGCGAATACAGCGTCTTCTTCGGGAGCTTCATCGGGCCTTCCGGACGTGAGCGACTCCGTCGCCAACGGCCGCGAGGCCGCCGCGTGCGCGCAATTCGCGTTGCGCTCCTATCGGCGCGCCCAACGCCGCGCTTTGGCGCGAAGTGAGCGGCGCCACACGGAATTTTGGTGCGTCCCGAAGCCGGGACGAAGCGCGCTCCTTCTCAGGCCGGGGACCGCGCTGTGGCATGCTCGCCCGCTCGTCAGGAGGCCTCGCGGCGTGATCACCGTCTATCACGCGCCGATGACGCGCTCGGTCCGGGTGCGCTGGCTGCTCGAAGAGCTCGGGCTCCCGCACGAGGTGGCGGCGCGCGCGCGGGCCGAGCTGAAGGAGCCGGAACACCTGGCGCTCCACCCGCTGGGCAAGGTCCCCGTGCTCCGCGACGGCGACCTCGTCCTGTTCGAATCCGGCGCGATCGTGCAGTACCTGCTCGAGACCTACGGGCACGGACGCCTCGAGCCAGCGCGCGGCAGCCACGAGCGTCCGGCCTTCCTGCAATGGTCCCACTTCGCGGAGGCCTCCCTCATGCCGCCGCTCGGTCAGATCGTGCAGCACACGCGCATTCGGCCGCCGGAAGAGCGAATCGCCGCGGTCGTCACGGACGCCACGCGGGTCGCGGGCCTCGCGCTGCGCGTGGTCGAGGAGGCGCTCGCCGGCCGCGACTGGCTCGTCCGCGAGTTCAGCGCCGCAGACGTGATGATGGGCTACGGCGTGGCGCTCGCGAACCTGCTCCGACTGCTTACGGACGACTTCCCCAACCTCCAGGGGTATCTGGCGCGCTGCGAGGCGCGCCCCGCGTTCCGCAGATCGATCGCGACGTGAGCGCGCCGGTCGCGAGCGACGCGTCTCCTCCCGCGCTCTCGGTCGTCGTCGCGCCCACGGCGGCGCGCGGCGCGTTTCTCGCGGGGGCGCTCGACGCGCTCGAAGCGCAGCGCGGCGCCCCCGCGTTCGAGGTGCTCGTTCCGGTCGACGCGTCGATCGCGCACGCCGAGCTCGCGCAGCGCTTCCCGCGCGTGCGCTTCCTCGCGGTGAGCGGCAGCGCGGAGCTCTCGCGCTCGCCCGACCCGGGCCTCGCGCACGAGGCGATCGACCTGCGGCGCTCGGCGGGGCTCGCGGCAGCGCGCGGCGCGGTGGTCGCGCTCACCGACGAGCACGCGCGGCCGCGCGCGGATTGGTGCGCGCAGCTGGCTGCGCTGCATGCGGCAGCGCCGCACGCGGCGATCGGCGGCGCGATCGAGAACGACCGCGACCGCGCGCTCAACTGGGCGCTCTTCTTCTACGACGCCGGCCGCTACCAGAACCCGCTCGACGAAGGGCCGGCGCAGTTCGTGAGCGACCTCAACGTCGCGTACAAGCGCGCCGCGCTTCAGCGCGTGCGTGTCTGGCAGCCCCGCTACCACGAGACGGGCCTGCACGACGCGCTGCGCGCGGCGGGCGAGACGACCGCGCTCTCCCGCGCGCCGGTCGTGGGCGTCGATCGCGGCGCGCTGTCGCTGGGCGAGGCGCTGCGCGAGCGCTTCGGCTGGGCGCGCCTCTACGCCGGACGCCGCGCGCGCGAAGTCGCGCCGCTCGTGCGCGCGCTGCTGTGCCTCGGCGCGCCGGCACTCGCACTGCTGCTGCTCGCGCGCCAAGCGCGCCTCGCGCTCGCGCGCGGGCGCCCTCGGGAGCTCGCGCGCGCTCTCCCGCTGCTCGCGCTGCTCGATCTCACCGCCAGCGCTGGCGAGCTCACGGGCTACCTGACGGGCCGCGCGACGCGGGCCAGCCGCGCGGGCTCCGGCGCACGATGATCGTGCCGCCGCCGAGCGTGCCTTCGAAGGCGGCGACCTCCTCGAACGACTGAACCGTGCGCCAGAGCCGCGGCTCGCGGGCTTCGATGTAGCCGCCGAACGAGTAGAGCACCCAGGTGCTGCCGCCGGCCGCCGCGTGCGCTTCGAGCTCGGCCTGCGTCAAGGCGAGCGCGAACTCGGGCGCGTAGTAGGCCCGATAGTCCTCGCCCGTGAGGTCGAGCCCGACGATCGCATCGCCGGCTGCGGCGTGCGCCTGCACGAAATCCCGCGCGCCGCTGAGATCCTGCTTGGGCAGCGTCCACAAGCGCGGGAGCGGCGGCGCGAGCGCCGAGAGCAGCACGAGCACGGCGGCGAGCGCGTGCGGGATCCGGCGCGCGATGCCCGGCGGCGCGTGCAGGCGCGCCGCGATCGTGCCGCCGGCGCGCAGCATGCCGTCGGCGCCGAGCAGCGCGGCGAAGCCGAACGCGTTGAGGAAGAAGCGCGGCCAGAGGTTGCGCTCGAGCGCGATCAGCATCGCCAGCAAGAGCGCGCCGGGCAGCACGAACGCGAACGCGGCCACCGGCGCGCGGCGCAGCAGCGCGAGCCCGCTCCAGGCGAACGGCAAGGCAAAGAGGCCGAGCGCGACGGAGCCGAGCGCGAGCGGCGCGCCGAAGCCGCGGATCGTCTCGGCGAGCAGCCAGAGCGGGCTCTTCCACACCACCGCGGCGGTCGTGACGCCCGCCGCCGGCTGCTGATAGAACGCGGCGATCTGCGGCAGCACGAGCGCGTAACAAAGCAGCGTGAGCGTGCCCGCGAGCGCGAGCGCGCCGAGGGGCGGGAGCACGGTCGCGAGGCGGCGCTCGGGCACGCGCAGCGTGAGCGCGATCCACAGGATGCCGTGCGCGAGCGCGACGAAACCCATCGTCAGGTGCAGCGCCATGCCGAACGCGATCGTCGCGGCGTAGGCGAGCCAGGCGCTTGCACGCGGCCGCGCGCAGCCGCGCAGGAACAGCTCGGTGCCGAGCGTGGTCGCGAGCAAGAGGCCCGTGTAGCCGCGAGCGTTCTGCGAGAACCAGACCGCGTGGTACGCGACGGCGACGAGCGCGGCGCCGCAAAGGGCAGCGCGCGCATCGAACAGCAGGCGCCCGAGCCGCCACGTCGCCCACACGCTCGCGACGCCGAACACCAGCGCCGGCAGCCGCAGCGCCCACGCGCTCTCGCCGAAGGCCGCGATCGACGCGTGCGCGAGCAGCGAGTACAGCAGGTGCTGATTGTCGTCGGTGTACTCGGTGACGATGCGCAGCGCGGGCGAACGCACGAAGTCGACGAGCGTGAAGATCTCGTCGTGCCATAGATCGCCGTTCAGGCCGATCGCGCGCACGAGCGTTGCGACGGCGAGCAGTGCGAACAGCGCGAGGCCCGCGCGCGGCGCGGCGTCGCGCTCGGCGGGCGCCCGCCAGAGCGCGGCCGGCGCGGAGCGCGCGGGCCAGAACGCGGCGGCGAGCGCGAGCGCGCCGTGCAGGGCGAGCAGCGCGCGGAAGCACGTGACACCGGCGCGCCGCGAGGCTTCGAGCGCCGCGGGAGCGCCCGCGCCGGCGAGCGCAGCCTCGAACGCGGCCACCGGAAACGCGAGGGCTGCGAGCAGCGCGAACGCGCCGATCCCAATCAGTGCGATCCGTCCGCGCGTCATCGCGGTGCCCGGCGAAACCGCAGCAGTCGCAGCGCGTCTCGGCGCAGCGCCGGATCGACGATGGGCGCGGCCAGCGCGAGCGCGAGCAGCGGCAGCGCACCGCGCGCGAGCTCGCCGCCGATCGGGAGCCAGCGCCCAGCGAGCGCGGCGGCCGCGCAGCCGAGCGCCGGGCGCAGCAGCACGCCGAAGCCGGGCAACGCGGCGCGGGCCGCGCGCGTCGCGAGCGCGTGGGCCGCGAACCAGGTCGCGAGCGTGCCCGCGACGAGCGCGGCGGCGGCGCCGCGCCCGCCGAAGAGGGGCACGAGCGCGAGCCCGCCCAGCACCGAGACGGCCGCGCCGGTCGCGTTGGCCGCGAGCTCGAGGCGCTGCTGGCCGAGCGCGAGCAGCACGAAGCGCGCGTGAGCGCCGACCAGCGACGCGGCGAGCGTCCACACCAGCCAGCCGAACGCCATGCCCGACTGCGCGAAGGGCTCGCCGTAGAGCAGCGCGCAGAGCCGCCCGCCGAACGCGACGCCGAAGAGCCCGCCGAATGCGCCGAGCCACGCGGTCGCACGCAGCAGCGGCGCGGTCAGCTCCCGCAGCCGATCGTGCGAGGCGTGCGCGGCTTCGACGAGCGCGGGAAACAGGTTGAAGTGGTAGAGCTGCACGAAGGCACCCAGTGCGGTCGTGAGGCGATGCGCGGCGCCATACCACGCGACATCCGCGGCCGGGGCGAACGCCGCGAGGATCACGGTGCCCGCGTACTGCGACAGCGCCCACAGGATCCGGCTCAGTCCGATGGGCGTCGCGTCCCGTAACAAGTGCAGCAGCCCCTCGCGATCGCGCGTGAGCCGCGGCGCGCCGGCGACGCGCGCCTGCATCGCGACGTAGTAGAGCGCCATCAGCGCGGTCGACACGAGCTCCGCCGCGCCGACGCGCCAGAGCGGCGCGCTCTCGGAGACGACCAGCACGACCGCGAGCGCGAACACGCTCATGCGCAGCGCCTGCGCGCTGGCGACGACGAGCATCCGGCCGAGGCCTTGGAACAGCCAGTTGAGCACCCACGGCGCCATCAGCAGCGAGAGCCCGAACACGCGCACCAGCGCGCGCGCCGGCTCGGGCTGGTCGAGGAAGAGACTCGCGATCCAGATGCAGGCGACCGAGGCGGCGGCGAGCGCGAGCCGCAGCGTGGGAATCGCCGCCGCGAGCCAGCGCGCTCGGCTGCGGTCGCGCGCCAGCTCGCGCGCTCCGATCGGCGCGAAGCCGAAATCGACCACCAGGAAGAACAGCATCGAGATCGCCGAGGCGACCTCCACCGCGCCGTAGCCGTCGGGCGGAAGCGTGCGCGCGAGATACGCGAACGCAGCGAAGCCCGCGAGCTTCGCGACGCCCTCGCCGAGCACGAGCGAGCCGAGGTCGCGCAGCAGCTCGCGCGCGCTGCGCGCCGGACGCGCGCTCACGCGCGCCCCGTCGCGTACGCGAGCGCCTCGCCGAGGCTCCAGGCGCACGAGAGCGCGAAGATCGCCGGCAGCGCGGCGACGAAGCCGTCGCGCGAGAGCGCGCCGCGCTGCGCGCGTTCCGCCACGCGGCGCGCGCTCAGCAAGAACGGCAGCGCGGGCGTGAGCGCGAGCCAGAGCAGCCGGCGCGCGAGCGGCACGCGAGCGGCACGCGTCCACCCGAACACGCGCCCGAACGCGACGCGCTCGCGCAGCAGCGCGCCGAGCGCGAGCTGGCGCCGCGCGCTGGAGACCACGGCCTCCGGCGTCGCCCAGAGCAGCGCGCCCTGCTCGCGCAGCTGCCAGTGCACGCTCGACTCGTGGAAGCGCTCGCGCCACGACTCGCGCGTCGCGTCGAGCGCGGCGCGCTTGTACGAGACGTTCACGTCGCTGAGCTGCTCCGCCGGCCCGGCAGGGAAAGGCGGCGCGTAGCGGCCGTAGTCACACGCGCAGACCGCGCGCGCGAGCAGCTCGGGCGATCCGCAGCGCACGGCGCCGCCGATGGCCGCCGCGCCGGGCTGCGCCGCGTGCGCGGCGAGCAGCCGCCGCGCCCAGTCGCGCTCGGGGAGCACGCGGTCCTCGATCAGCGCGACGATCTCGCCGCTCGCGGCCGCGAGGCCGGCGGCGCGGCGCCGGTCGATGCGCTCGTGCAGCGCGAGCAGCGACGCGGGCGCGTGGGCGCTCGCGAGCTCGCCGAGATCGATCCAGCGCGCGCGCGGATCGAGCGCGCGGGCGGCGCTCACGTCGCAAAGCGAGTCGAAGGGCACGACCAGATCGAGCGTCTGCGCGCCGTCCTGCGCTCGCAGCGCCGCGAGGCAGGCCGAGAGTGCGGCGCCGCCATCCACGATCGCGACGACCACGGACAGCGTCCCCGTCTCGCGCGGCTCCACGGCGGCTCAGCGCCCCGCGAGCCGTACGACCTGTCCGCTGCGCGTCGACTGATACACGGCGTCTGCGATCTCCACCGCCTGCACGCCGTCCCACACGTCCGCGGCGAGCGAGCGCTTGCCGTCGAGCTTGTTGTGGAACTCGGCGAGCTCGGCCTGGAACGAGAGCAGCGTCGTGGTCTCCCAGCCGCGCAGCCGCTCGCGCAGCGCCACGCCGAGATGCAGCTCGTAGGTGCGGCGGCGCCGCGCGCCCGGCTTCTCCTGCTCGATCAACAAGTTGAACATCGGGCCGTACTGCGCGCGGATCATGCCGCGATCTCCGTAGGCCTCGATCCAGGCGCGGTAGCCCTTCCACTCGTTCCAGCTCGCGCCGTACTGAATGGGCGCACCGCCAGCGGTCTTGAGCACCGCCAGCGCGCGGTCCTCGCTGCCCTCGACGTGCCACACGTTCTCGCCGGCGACGCCGTAGGCCTCGACCACGTCGCCCGCCATCCAGCGCGCGAGGTCGGTCATGTGGATGCCGACGTCCATCATCGCGCCGCCGCCGGAGTGCGGGCGCTTGTACATCCAATCCGCGCGGAAGTTGTGGAGGCCGTCGTGACCGCCGTAGGTGCGCACCTCGTCGAGCTTGCCGATGCGCCCCGCCTCGATCGCCTGCTTCATGAACTGGAACGCAGGGTAGAAGCGATGGTTGAAGCCGACGGCGACGTGCTTGCCGCTGCGCCGCGCCGCTTCGAGAATGCGGCGGCACGATTCCGGCGAGTTCGAGAGCGGCTTCTCGCACAGGACGTGCTTGCCCGCGGAAAGCGCCTCCAGGATGATCGCTTCGTGAAGTTGCACCGGCGTCGAGACGATGACGGCCTCCACTTTGCCGTCCGAGAGGAACGCTCGATGATCCGCCTCCACCCGCGCCTGCGTTCCGGCCGCGGCGACGCGCGCGGCCTCGACGTTCGGATCGGAGATCGCGGCGACCTCGTCGCCCGGATGCAGCGCGACGCTGCGCGCGCGCATCTGCCCGATCACTCCCGCGCCGATCACGCCGAATCGCATCGCTCGCTCCCCGCTCCATCGCAATCGCTAGCTGGAATGCATCGGCCGATCCAGCGCGCAACCGAAGGCGCGGCGCGATGAATCAGCTCGCGGTGATCGTGCCCGCCGTGAACACGCTGGGCGATCTGCTCGGTTGCCTCGCCGCGCTGAAGCGCGAGCGCGCGAGCGTCGAGCTCGAGGTGCTCGTCGTCAATCGACTCGGCGACGCCTCGAACGCGGCGATTCGCATGGAGGCGCCGTGGGTGCGAATCCTCCCGGTCGCGGCCGGCACGGCGATCCCGCAGATGCGCGCCCTCGCGTTTCGCGAGGCGAAATCCGACGCCATCGCGGTAATCGAGGATCACGTGATCGTGCCCGAGGGCTGGGCGAAGCGTCTGCTCGCGGGCCTCGCGGCGGGCCATCCCGTCGTGGGCGGCGCGGTCGAGAACGCCGCTACCGAGACGCTGCTCGATTGGGCGGCCTTCCTGTGCGAGTACAGCCATTGCCTCCCGCCACTGCCGGAGGGCGCCGCCGAGTGGCTCACGGGCAATAACATCGCCTACCAGCGCGCGGCCGTGGAGAAGCACCTCGGCCTGCTCGACGCCGGGAAGTGGGAGAACGCGCTGCACGACGCGCTGCGGGCCGACGGCGTCGCGCTCTGGTGCGACCCCGGCCTGATCATCGGACACAAGAAGCACTACACGTTCGCGGAGTACTTCTCGCAGCGATACCTGTACGCGCGCTCGTACGCGGGCGCGCGCGTCGCGGGAGCCAGCGCCGCGAAGCGGCTCGCGATGGGCGCCGCCGCGTTCGCGCTGCCGCCGCTGCTGTTCGCGCGCACCGTGCAGCGCATCCTCGCGAAGGGCCGGCACACCGGGAAGCTCTGGCCCTCGCTGCCGTTGATCGCGCTGTTCGTGCTCGCCTGGGGCGGCGGCGAGGTCGTCGGCTACTGGCTCGGCGCCGGCACGTCGCTCGCCAAGGTGAAGTGACCCGTGGCGGCGAACGCGTCGAAACCGAACCGGGCGTGGCTCGGCAACCTGATCCTGCTCGGCGTGAGCAGCGCCTTCGCGTTCGTCGCGGCGGAGATCGCGACGCGCGTGCTCGAAAACGCGGCGGCTGCGAAAGACGTCGCCGGCGAGAGCTGGGCGATCTACGACGCGGACATCGGCTACCGGCCGCGGCCGGGCTACGACGGCTGGAACGAGCTCGGCCTGCGCGACGACCCGATCGAGACGCCGAAGCGCCGCTTCCGTGTACTCATGCTGGGCGACTCCGTGCCCTTCTACGGCGACAGCGCCGCGGACACGTTCCCCGGACACCTCGAGCGCGCGCTGGCGGCGGACCCGACGCTGGCGCCGAGCGAAGTCGTGAACGCCGGCGTGCGCGGCTACACGAATTATCAGGAGACGCTGTTCCTCGAGAAGTACGGCGTGGACACGCAGCCCGATCTCGTGGGCGTCGCGTTCGTGCTGAACGATCTGCACAAGATCCTGCACCAGTTCAAGCTGGTGAACGGCGAGATCGTCGGGCAGACGTACGCGTTCTCGAGCGAAGCGCAGCAGGGAGTGCAGAGCCCGCTCTATCGCCTGCTCGCGAAGAGCCACTTCTTGGTGTGGCTGCGCCGGCAGCTGGCCGTGTTCGACGATCTGATCGAGCTCTACGCCGGCGACCAGTTCAGCTTCGAGCTGCGGCCGGATTTCGGCACGGCGTGGCAAGAGGCGCCCTGGCTCGACGTCGAAGCGCAGCTCGCGCGCATGCGCGACCTCGGCGCGCAGCGCGGCTTTCGCGTGTTCGTGGTGGTGTTCCCCTTCGCGGAGCAGCTGCGCCCGGACTATTTGGCGCGCGACGCCGAGCTCGTGCGCTTCCCGCAGCGCAAGCTCGCGGAGCTGAGCGCGCGGCTCGGCATCCCGCTGCTCGACCTGTTCGACGAGCTCGATGCCGCGCAGGACTTCGACGCCGACCGCATCCACCTGACCGCTGCCGGCCGCCGTCGCACGGGCGAGCGCATCGCGCGCTTCCTCGCCGAGCAGCGGCTCGTGCCCGCCGCGAACGCACCCGCAGCCCCGTGAGCGAGGCGCACGCGCGGAGCCTCGCGCGCACCGCGACGCTGCTGCTGGCGTTCGCGTGCCTGCTCGGCATCGCGCTGCCCGCCGGGCTCGGCTGGGACTTCGCGAACTTCTACGACACCGGACGGCGCGTCGCGGCGGGTCAGCTCGCCGACATCTTCGACGCGTCGACGCCGATCGCCGGGGTGGCGCCGAGCACGAAGCTCGATTTCTACGGAGCACCGATCAGCGCGTTCCTGTACGCGCCGCTCGCCGCACTCCCGCCGCTGGCGGCGCTGGTTGCCTTCAAGCTGGCTGGCACCGCCGCGCTCTGGGCCGCGCTCTGGTTGTTATATCGCGAGGGCCGCGCGCGGCTCGCCGGCGACTCCGCCGCGGTGGCCCGGCATGCGGCGCGCTTCGCAGTCGCGGCGCTGCTCTTCCAGCCGCTCTGGACGATCTACCGCGTCGGCGGCCAGACCACGCCGTTCGCGTTCTTGCTGCTCACGCTCGGCCTGCTCGCCCACCTGCGCGGCCGCGTGGCGTGGGCGGCGCTGTGCTTCGGCGTCACCGTGCTGATCAAGCCCGCGTTCCTGATCGGCTTCGGCTTCCTCGGCTTGCTCGCCGGCCCGCGCTTCATCGCGGCGTCGCTGCTGCACGGCGCCTGGCTCGGCGCGCTCTCGCTCGCGCTCTGCGGCTGGCCGCTGCACGAGGCCTTCCTCGCCAAGATGCTGGCGAACGCGGGCGGCGTCGCGCGCTGGACCAGCAACAGCTCGCTCTGGATCGTTCCGAACGAGATCGCGTGGCGCATGGCCGGCCCGGACGCCAACTCGGTCGCGCTTCCACGCTGGCTCGTGCTCCCGCTGCAAGGCGCCCTGCTCGCTCTGCTCGCCGCACTGGCGAGATGGACGCGGCGCGAAGCGCTTCCCCCGCCCGCTCGTGCGCACCATGACTGGATGCTCGCGCTCGGCTTCTTCCTGCTGTTCGCGCAAACGGCGTGGGAGCACTACCTCGCGGTG
>DATBRS010000234.1:0-5701 GCA_036560185.1 Myxococcota bacterium | reverse complement strand
GGCCTTCGTGGCGCGCGGCCGTCTTCGGATCCCACGTGAGCGCCTGATAGATCGAGCGCTTGGTCCAGCGCACCGCGAGCGGCGCGGCGCTCGCGATCTCGCGCGCGAGCTCGCGCGCCTTCGTGAGCACTTGCTCCGGCGCGACGGCGTAGTGCGCGAGGCCGCTGCGGGCGGCCTCGGCGCCGTCGACGAGGCGTCCCGTCAGTAACAGCTCGACCGCGTTGGGCACGCCCATCAGGCGCGGCAGGATGTAGGTGTTCGCCATGCCGGGGTGCAGGCCCAGGCGCACGAAGTTGGCGCCGTACTTCGCATCCGTCGCGGCAACGCGCAGGTCGCACACGATCGCGAGCCCGAGGCCGCCGCCGATCGCGTGCCCGTTCATCGCGGCGATGGTCGGCACCTCGAGCTCGAGCAGCGAGAGGAACGGCGCGTAGGTGTTGTACGAGCGCTCGTGGGGCGCGACGTAGGGCGCGTTCGGGTCGGCCTCGGTGCGCGCTCGGAAGTCCGCGCCCGCGCAGAAGCTCTTGCCGCGGCCGGTGACGATCACGCAGCGCAGCTCGGCGTCGGCTTTGGCGCGCGCGACGCCATCGGCGAGGCCCGCGAGCACGTCGGCGGTCATCGAGTTGCGGTTCTCGGCACGGTTCAGCGTGATCTCGGCGACGCCGTCCGTCACCTCGTAGAGCACCGCGGCTTCGCTCATCGCGTCACGCGCCCTTGTCGTTGGGAAGGTTCACGAGCTGGCGCGCCATCACGATGCGCTGGATCTGGCCCGTGCCCTCGACGATGTCCATCGCCTTCACGTCGCGGAACAGCTTCTCGATCAGATGATCGCCGCGGCCTCCGACGGCGCCGAGCAGCTCCATGCCGAGGCTCGCCGCCTCGTACGCGACCGTCGGCGCCAGCGCTTTGCACATCGAGGCCTCGACCATGTTGGGCAGCTCGCGGTCGGCGAGCCAGGCGGCCTTCAGCGTGAGCAGGCGCGCCATGCGCAGCTTGCGCGCGATGCGCTCGAGCCGGTCGCGCACGCGCACGTCGTGCAGGCGCTCGTGCTCGCGCGCGAAAGCGAGCGCCTCGTCGAGCGCGGCGCGCCCGATGCCGACGGCGTTCGCGGCGATGCCCGGGCGGATCGCGTTGAAGGTCTTCATCGCGCCCTTGAAGCCCGCGCGCGACGCGTAGTGCCCTTCCCCACCCAACAAGTTCGCCGCGGGCACGCGGCAATCCTGCAGTGTGAACGAAGTCGACTCGTAGCCCTTGATCCCCATCTTCTTTTCGATCTTGAAGTTGCCGAGGCCGGGTGTGCCCTTCTCGACGACGAAGGCACGGTGGCCGGCGCGGCCGAGCGAGGCGTCGATCGTCGCCCACACGAGGATCCAGTCCGCGCGGCTGGCGTTGCCCGCGAACGACTTCTCGCCGTTCAGCAGCCAGTCGCCGCCGTCCTTCACGCAGCTCGTGCGGATCGCGGAGACGTCCGAGCCCGCGCCGGGCTCCGTCATCGCGAAGGAACCCCAGCGCGGCTTGTCGGGATTCACGAAGGGGCCGAGGAAGCGAGCCTTCTGGTCGTCGCTGCCCATCGAGAGGATCGCGGGCTCACTCATGCCTGGCCCGGGCGTCGCCGTGGAGACGCCGCGATCCCAATAGGCCTGCTCTTCCGCGATGTGGATCGCGACGCGCGAGGCGCCCGTCAGTCCCATGCCGACCTCGTTCGGCCGCACCGCAGCCTTCGCTCCGGGCGGTGCCCAACGCGTGCGCCCGATCCCGTTCGCGAGCAGCAGCTTGAAGTAATCGTGGTCCGGCGGCACGGGACGGCCGAGCCGATCCGCTTCGATCCCGAGCGGCCGGATGTGCGAGGCGCCGAGCTGGCGCACGCGCTCGAGCCGCTCGAAGCCTTCCTTGTCGATCGAGAAGTCCATCATCGCTCTCCCGCCGACAGCGTCACGGGCGCGCCGGTCGCGCACAGGCGGGCGCCGGCCTCCTCGCGCGCGGCGTCGAAGCCGCCCAACAAGAGCCCGAGCGCGCGCGCCTCGCGCATGTGCTTCTCGAGCGGATAGTCCTGCATGAAGCCGTGGCCGCCTAGGATCTGGATGCCGTTCGGGCCGACGAAGGTCGACGCCTCGATCGTCTCGGCGAAGGCGGCGGCAGCGAGCGACTCCGCGGGGTTGCCCTCGTCGAGGTGCCAGGCCGCTTCTTGCACGAGCGCGCGCGCGCCGTCCACGGCGGTGCGCATGTCGGCGATCAGGAACGCGAGCGCCTGGTGATGCGCGATCGGCTTGCCGAAGGCGATTCGGCTCATCGCGTAGAGACGCGAGGCTTCCGCCGCCTGCCGGAGCACGCCGAGCAGCAGCGCGGCGTAATAGATGCGCGCGCGAGCGAGTGCCTCGCCCACGGCCTCGCCGTCCAGGAAGCGCGCGACGATCGGCGCGTCGAGCGTGAGCTCGCTCGCGCCCGCCGCGCGCAGGCCCGCGCCGCGCACGGGCTTCGCCGTGATGCCGTCGCGCGCCAGCACCACCTCGTCGTCGGTGAGGTAGACGATCAGGTCGGCGCGATCGGCGGGCACCCAGGGCGCGACGCCGCGCAGGCGATCCCCGCGCGTCTCGAGGCGCGCGTCGTGCGCCGTGACGAGCAGCGCGCGCGCGCCCGGCCGCGCGAGCAGCGGCAGCAGGTGCTCGCGCACCGCGCCCTCGCCCCCGGCTTCGTGCACCGCGTAGAGCGCTGGGCCGAGCGGATCGAGCGCGAGCGCCGCGCCCGGATCGGCCGCGCCGAGCTCCTCGTTCACCAGCGCGCGCGCCACCGCGCCGAGCTCCGCGCCGTCGAGCGCGACGGGCAGCTCGAGCGTCGCGAGGCCGGTCTCGGCGAAGCGCGCCGCCACCTCGGGCGCGACGCCGCGCGCGGCCTCGGCTTCGCGGATGTGCGGCGTCAGGTGCGCGCGCCCGAGCTCGCGCGTGGTCTCGACGATCAGCGCCAGCTCGTCGGGAAGCGTCCAGTCGAACATGCGTACCTCGGTGGCTTGCACGTTACATCGAGCGCGGGTCGGCGCGGGCGCGCAGCTGGGCGGATGCAGCGGGCGGCCAGGGCGCCGCCGCTGATCCGCTTGGCGTACGCGCGGGCCTACCGGCCGCCTCGCCCCCAGAAAACGAAGCCGGCGGCGGAGTCGCCTCCGCCGCCGGCTGATTAGGCCACCGCGCCGCGACTAGATGTCGAGCGTGATGTCGATGCCCCAGGTGGCGCCTTCGCCGTACGCGCCGCCGGCGAAGCCGAGCGCGCCGAAGTCGATGCCCGAGAGCATGTACTCCTCGTCCATGACGTTCTTGCCGAAGATCGACGCGCGCACCTTCGCGCGGTCGCCGATCGAGATCTCCGAGACGGTGAACCGCACGTCCATGAGCCAGTAGCTGCCGTCCTTCAGGGCGTCGCGGAACGGCGTCACGACCGGGTCGTTGGTGGTCCGCTCGTCGTCGAGCGGGCTCCAGATGCGCGAGGCGGTGTACTGGGCGTTGACCCGCGCGCTGAGCACGAGGCCCAGCGAGCCGAGGGGCTCGGTCTCATACTCGGCGCCTAGCGCTGCGGTGACCTCCGGCTGGTATCCGAAGCCCGCCTCGTCGGCGAGGTCGACTGAGATCGGCGGAAGCGGGAATGGCTGCGGGTCGAGCACCGGATACGAGTTGTACTTCGGGCTGATCCAGCCGACGTTGCCCGTCAGCGTGAGCCCGTCGAACGGGATCAGGATCGTCTCGAGCTCTAGACCCGGGATTTCCGCCTCACCCGCGTTGACCGTGATCGACGTTGCGCCGCCTGGGCCGGCCGCGAACACGTCCGTTTGACGATCCCTCGAAATGCTCCAGAACCCCGTGAGGTTCACCTGCGCGCGGTTGTCGAACCAACCGCTCTTGATGCCGAGCTCGACCGACTTCACGAGCTCCTCGTCGAAGGGATCGACCACGGGCAAAGCCGTGCGCAGGTTGTACCCGCCGGCCTTGTACGCCGACGCCCCGCGGAAGTAGAGCGTGATGTCCTCGGTCGCCTGGAAGGTGATCGCGGCGTCCCAGTCGACGTGGTCCCAGTCGTTGCTGCCGCTCGAGTTGATCGGCGAGAAGCGGTGGAACGACTTCTCGTCCGCCGAGTAGCGCACGCCACCCGAGAGCGAGAGCTTGTCGTCGAAGATCGGCAGCGTGTAGTTCAGGTTCGCGAACAGCGCCCAAGAACGGGAATCGCCCTCGTATTGGAAGTTGTTCGTGAGGGCGAGCGGCGGAGCGAACGCGCTGAAGGGGAAGAGAAACGACTGCGGGTTCTCTTCGGTGAAGTCCTCGTTGAAATAGTAGAAGCCGGCCACGTAGGTCAGCGCCTCGGTGAAGAGGTCGCCGTCGAAGCGAGTCTCCACCGACCATTGATCCTGGTGCCGCTCATTCTGCGCGTTGAACAGATCCGGGTCGCTGAGCACGATCGGCGTGAAGGTGAGCGGGTCGAGCGCCACGGTCGTGCCGAGCGAGTTGCCGTCGAGCTCGGTGCCGTCCTCTGTGTTGTCCCAGTCGCGATAGCTCACGATGCCCGTGAAGTTCGTGAACCCGAGGTCCCAGCCCACCTGCAGGTTGTGCCCGCGGATGGTGTGCTCGCTGGTGCCGTCGAAGTTGCCATTGAGGCTGTCGAACGCGGGCTTGCCGATCTTCAGATTGTTGACGTTGACGCCGCCGGTTGTGAGCGCACCCGCGAGCGTCGAAGACATCGCCACGAGCTGGAAGCCCGGGCCGTTGCCCGAGAGGTTCGAGTAGTCGAACGCGTAGTCGAGGCGCAGGTCTTCGGTCGCATCCCACCCAACCGCGATGCGCCAGGCGTCCGTGTTCTTCGCGCCGTAGTCGTGGTCGCTGTGGTGGAACGTGTTGTCCCGGTAGCCGTCCTTCTGCGAGTGGAAGTAGGCCAGCGTCGCCGCGACGCCTTCCATCAGCTCGCCGGTGTTCACGAGCGTGCGGGATTCGAAGCGGTCCCACGAGCCGAGACCGACGCGCTGGGAGAATCCGAAGTCCTCGGTCGGCTTCGCGGAAATGAAGCTCACCGCCCCGCCGGTCGCGTTGCGCCCGTACAGGGTGCCCTGCGGGCCGCGCAGCACTTCGACGCGCTCGACATCGACCAGATCCATGATCGCGCCGGTGACGCGCGCGATGTAGACGCCATCCATGTAGAGCGCGACGCCCTGCTCGCGGGTGAGCAGCGGCTCGGCGCCGGCGACGCCGCGAATCGAGAGCGCGAGGTTCGCGACCGAGCCCGGCGTCTGCGTCAGATAGAGATTCGGCGCCATCGACGAGATGTCCTGGGTGTCGCCGATGCCGAGACCCTCGAGCGACTCGGCGCCGAAGGCCGAGACGGCGACCGGCGTGTCCTGCAGGTTCTCGCTGACCTTACGCGCGGTCACGACGATCTCTTCGATCTCGGTGCGTGACAGATCCTGGGCCGGCGCGGCGGCCGGCGCGGCCGGAGCCGCATCCTGAGCGAACGCGGGCAGCGCGATCGCGCTGGCCAGCAGTGCAGACACGAACGTCTTTCGCTGGAACATGTCCTGGAGTCCCCCTGATAGCTCGGGGCCCTGCCCGCAGACGCACCAGCGCCTGAGACCACACCGCCGCTCGCTGAGTCCCCCCCGCGATCGCCGGCCCGAGCTGATTCGCGCGCACTGTGACCAAGCGCACTCTGAGTTTCAAGACTCGCCGTATCG
>DATBRS010000233.1:0-27015 GCA_036560185.1 Myxococcota bacterium | reverse complement strand
GGGCTCTACCGCGACGTCCTCCCCGGCTTCGTCCCCTTCGCCTTCACGAATCCGATCTTCGTCGACGTCGACGGCAACGGCCGCTTCGACGCCGCCGGGCTACCCGCGGTGCTCCCATCGACGATCTCGACGCCCGATCAGCCGGACTGACACGCGGTCGCCCTGGGCTCCGCACACTCCGACCGCGATTCGTCAGTCGACCCCGACGACGAACGACACGCTCGTCGTTCCCGAGCCGCCGATGTTCAGCGTCTGGAAGTTCTTCGCGCCTTCCACCTGATAAGCGCCGGCCTGGCCGGTCACCTGCAGCGCCGCGTCGAGCAGCTGGCGCACGCCGGTCGCGCCGACCGGGTGGCCCGCGCCGATCAGGCCACCGCTCGGGTTGATCGGGTGCTTGCCGTCGATCTCGAGCCAGCCCGCCTCGACGGCTCTCCAGCTCTCGCCCGGCGCCGTGATGCCGAAGTGATCGATCGCCATGTACTCGCTGGTGGTGAAGCAGTCGTGGGTCTCGATGCCGTCCACGCCGTTCACGTCGGCGAGGCCGGCGCGCTTCCACGCGTCGGTGATCGTCGCGCGCACGTGGGGCAGCACGTAGGGGCTCTTCGCGCTCTCCGCGATCTTGTCCGCGAAGCGCAGGCGCGCCGTGTGATGTCCCCAGCCCTTGATGCGCGGGATCTGCGCGAGCGAGAGGCCGCGGCCCCGCGCGTAGCGCTCGGCGTAGGCGCGCGACGCCAGGAAGACCGTGACCGCGCCGTCCGTCACCTGCGAGCAGTCGCTGATGCGGATGCGGCCACCGACCGCCGCGTTGTCTTCCGTGCGAACGAGGGCGTGGTCCTTGTTCATGTACCAGTTACGGGTCTGCGCGAGCGGGTTCAGCTTCGCGTTGTCGTAGTTGAGGCGGCTGATCTCCGCGAGGTGCTCGTCCTTCAGCCCGAAGCGTTTGTCGTACTCGTCGCCGAGCTTTCCGAACAGCTTCGGGAACGGGAACTCGACGCCGTCGGCTTCCTGCTCGTACCACGCTGCGGTTCCCAAATAACTGCCGCCCTTCGCGGCCGACACCGTCTTCATCTGCTCGATGCCGACGACGCACTGCAGGTCGTAGCGGCCCGCTTCGATCTCCGCGGCCGCCGCGAGGATCGCGATCGAGCCCGAAGCGCACGCCGCCTCGTGGCGGCCCGTCGGCAGCCCGCTGAACGCCGGGTGCGCCTCCGCGAAGAACGCACCGAGGTGCCCCTGCATGCAGTAGAGCTCGGCGGCGAAGTTGCCGACGTGGGCGCTCTGCACCTCTTCCGGCGCGATCTCGCAGCGCTCGAGCGCGCCGAGCACCGACTCGCGCATCAGCGCGGAGAAGTGCTTGTTCTCCTTGGTCCAGTTGCGCGCGAAATCGGTCTGGAAGCCGCCGAGTACGTAGACCTCGCTGCGATCGCTCATCGTGTGCTCCGGTGAGTGGGAAGCTCGATTGTCACGGACGCGCCGCCGCTCAGCCCGCGACGAAGAAGCGGCCCGGGTTGATCGTTCGGTGTTGGAACAGGCGCTCGCCACTCCGCGCCGCTTCGCGCAGGTTCGGCGGCACCGGCAGCCCCGCGCCGGCGATCAAGGCGATCGCACCGGACGGCGTGAGCGCGTCCACGAGCACCGACGGCGGCGCCCAGTTGAAACCGGTGCCCATGATGCGGTCGATGCCGCCGATCGTCTCCGTCACTTCGCCCACGCGGTGGAACGCGTAGCTGATGTATCCGCCGATCACCCGCTGCGCGATCGCGGCGTACTCGCCCTTCGCTGCGAGGAAGGCCTGCATCGCCTCGCCGTAGCGCGCCTCGCGATGGAGGCGCGAGATCTCGGCGATGTACCCGAGATCGGGCAGCTTGATCTCGCTCTCCGGCCGGTAGCCGCCCGACTTCGGGTCGAGCACCAGCCGCCCCTTGCCTTCCTTCCTGAAGAAGCCGCGGCCCGACTTGTCGCCGAGCGTGCCCTGCTCCATCAGCGTTGCCATGTAGCCCGGCAGCGCGAGCGTCGCGTGCGCCTCGTCGCGCGTGTCGGCATGGACGTTCTCGACGATCGCGCGGTGGATGTCCCAGCCCACGAGATCGATCGTCGCGAGCGGCGTGAGCGCCCGCCCCGTGTACGGCCCGACGATGCGATCGACCAGCAGCGGCCCGAGCTCCTCGGCGAGCTGCGCCGCCTCGTTCAACACCTTGAAGCCCACGCGATTGCCCGCGAACGCGGGCGAGTCGGCGGCGCGGATGATCTCGCGCCCGAGGCGCAGGGTCGCGAACGCCTCGACGAAATCCACGACGTCCGCCGAAGTCTCGCTCCCCGCGATCAGCTCGGTTCCGACGATCACGTTCGGCGGGTTGAAGAAGTGCAGGCCGACGAAGTGCTTGCGGAAGGACGCGCTACGGCGCGAGGCGAGCTGGTTGATGGAGAGACCGGACGTCACGGTCGCCACGATCGCATCGTCGCGCCGCGCGGCGTCCACCTTCGCGAACATCTCGTGCTTGAGCGCGAGATCTTCCGTGAGCGCCTCGAAGATCAGATCCGCGCCGGCGACGGCGGCGGCGAGATCGTTCGCGTAGTCGCCCGTCTTCGCGCGCAGCGCGACCGTCGGCGAGCGCACCTGCTTGATCGCCGCAGCGAGGCCCTCGTCGGCCTTCGCCTTCGTGCGCGCGAGGAATGTCACCTGCGGCACGGCCTGCGTGAAGAGTGCGGCGCTCCCGTAGCCCATCGTGCCGTTCGCCCCAAGCACGACCACGCGCTCGAGCTTGCGCGAGCCGAGCAGCGCGCGGAGTTGCTTCGGGGACAGGCCTGCGGGCATGCGGATGCTCCTGCGCTCGGAAAAGGGGCGCACCTTATCTGAAGCGTTGGTGGCCCGAAAGAAGGTTTTGGGGGCGCGCCGTGGACTCGGCGTCAGCGGGGCTGCGAAGCGCCGCCCGCGGTCCGTCGGCGCGCAGCTCGCGTGCAGACGATCAGAAGTAGCCGAGGGCTTGCAGGCGTTTCGGCTTCTTGGACCAGCGCGGGTCGACCTTCACCCAGAGCGAGAGGTGGGCGGGAGCGTCGAGGAGCTTGGCAATGGCGAGGCGGGCGCGCTGGCCGATCGCTTTGATCTTGCGGCCGCCTTGCCCGAGCACGATGCCTTTCTGCGAGTCGCGCTCGACCCATAGGGTCGCGCGGATGCGCACACCGTCGGCCCTCGACTCGTCGAAGCTGTCGATCTCGACGGCGATCGCGTACGGCACCTCCTCCTCGAGCTCCTCGAAGATCGCCTCGCGGATCTCCTCGGCGGCGAGGAAGCGCACCGTCCGATCCGTGACCGTTTCGGCGTCGTAGTGCGGCGGCGATTCCGGCAGCAGCGCGACGAGGCGCGCCAGCAGCGCGCCGATGCCGGCGCCGGTCTCGGCGGAGATCGCGAGCTCGGCGTTCGCCGAAGCCTGCGCTCCGAGGTCGGCCTTCGTCGCCACGACGAGTAGGGGCGTCCGGCGCCGCGAGAGGCGCTGGCGCAGCGCTTCGTGCCCGGCATCCCAGGGCGCGCGCGGATCGACGAGCAGCAGCGCGACGTCGCAGTCGTCCGCGACTTCCTCGGCGATCGCGTTCAGCGCCTTGTTGAGGGGCCGCGAGGCGTCGTGCAGGCCGGGCGTGTCGAGCAGGAGCAGCTGCGCGCCCGGCAGCGTGAGCACGCCGAGAATGCGGCTGCGCGTCGTTTGCGGCTTGGCGGTGACGATCGCGAGCTTCTGTCCGAGCAGGCGGTTCAGCAGCGTCGACTTGCCCGCGTTCGGTCGGCCGAGCAGCGCGACGACGCCAGCGCGATGCGCAGCCCCGGGCGCGGCGTGTTCAGGGCCGCTCATCGGCACGCTCCGTCCGCAACAACGCCACGTCCGCAGCGGCGAGCTCGGCGATGCGCTTCGAGCGCCCGACGCCCTCGCCCCAACAACTCCCCGCCACTTCGACGGCGACCGCGAAGCGATCCTCCGCGTCCTCGACGCCGCTATCGCGCACCAGCCGGTAGCGCGGCGTCTCGCGCAGCTGCGCATGCGTCCATTCCTGGAAACGCGTCTTCGGGTCGCGCTCGAGCAGAGCGCCGCTCGCGATCTCGCCGCCGAACACGCGCTCGACGAGCGCGACGACGGGCTGCATGCCGCCGTCCAGATAGATGGCTGCGACGATCGCCTCGAACAGGTTCGCGAGCACGCGCTCCTTGCGTTCGCCGCCCGAGCGCTGCTCGGTGCGGCCGAGGCGCATCAGCTCCCCGAGGCCGAGGTGGCGCGCGCGGCGCGCGAGCGAGCGCGTGTTCACGATCGTGGCGCGCGCGCGCGTCAGGTCGCCTTCCCGCCAATCGGGATGCGCATCGAAC
Organism: Myxococcota bacterium; assembly: GCA_036560185.1. Classification (GTDB taxonomy): domain Bacteria; phylum Myxococcota_A; class UBA9160; order UBA9160; family UBA6930; genus VGRF01. The sequence goes on along the minus strand of DATBRS010000233.1, from coordinate 22,667 downwards.
AGCGAGCGCGCGACGACGAGATCGAGCACCGCGTCGCCCAGGAACTCGAAGCGCTCGTTGCCGCCGCTGCGGTCGCGCTCGTAGGCGGCCGACGGATGCGTGAGCGCGACCTCGAGCAGCGCCGCATCCACGAAGCGGTGCCCGGTGCGCGCGGCGATCTCCTCGACCGGCGTGCGCGGCGGTTCGCTCACGGCAGCGCTTCTGCGAGCCAGCCGCCGCCGATCAGCTCGTCACCCTGATAGAAGACCGCGGCCTGGCCGGGCGCGACCGCGCGTACCGGCGCGTCGAAGGCGATGCGCGCGCTGCCGTCGCTGGCGGGCACGATCGTCGCGTGCGCGGGCGCGTGCTTGTATCGCACCTGCACTTCCGCGCGCAGCTCGCCGGGTGGCGCGTCGCCGCGCGTCCAGCACACGCCCGTGACGCGCGCGCCCCGCGCGCCGAGCGCGCGCTCGTCTCCTACCAGCACGCGCGCGCGCGCCGCGTCGAGACCGACCACGTAGCGCGGCTCGGCTCCGCCCGAGCCCAAGCCGCGGCGCTGCCCCACCGTGAAGTGATGGATGCCGGCATGGCTGCCGACCACGCGTCCGGTCGAGGCCTCGACGATCTCGCCGGCGCGCGCCGCGCCCGGCCGGATCTGCTCGACCACGCGCGCGTAGTTCCCGTCGGGTACGAAGCAGATCTCCTGGCTCTCCGCCTTTTCCGCCGTCGCCAGCCCGAGCGCCCGCGCGCGCTCGCGCACCTCCGGCTTCGCGAGCGCGCCGAGCGGGAAGTGCGTGTTGCGCAGCTGCTCGGTGCTGAGGCGGAACAGGAAGTAGCTCTGGTCCTTGCGCACATCGGCGCCGCGCAAGAGGCGTACCGCGCCGCTCGCGGCATCGCGCTCGATGCGCGCGTAGTGGCCGGTCGCCACCGCGTCCGCGCCCAGCGCGCGCGCGCGCGCGAGCAGGTGGCTGAACTTGAAGCGGTCGTTGCACGCGACGCACGGAATCGGTGTCCTGCCCGCGAGATACGCGTCGGCGAAGGGCTCGATCACCTCCTCGCGGAAGCGATCCTTGTAGTTCGCGACGTAGAAGCGAATGCCGAGCTGCTCGGCCACGCGCCGCGCGTCGTCGGCGTCATCGAGCGAGCAGCACCGGCTCTGGCTGCCGGCGAGGTGCATCGTCACGCCGATCACCTCGAAGCCTTGCTCGACGAGCAGCGCCGCGGCGACCGACGAGTCGACGCCGCCGGACATGCCGACCACCACGCGCTCCGCCATCAGGCGCCCGCCGCGCGCACGCGCGCCACCAGCGCCGGCAGCAGCGAGAGCGCGCGCTCGATCTCCGCGTCCGTGGTGCCCGGACCCACGGAGAAGCGCAGCGACCCGCGCGCCTGCTCCGGGGTGCGTCCCATCGCGAGCAGCACGCCCGAGGGCTCGATCGAGCCGGAGTGACACGCAGCGCCCGCAGAGACCGCGATGCCCTCCCCGTCGAGCGCCTCCAGTAACACTTCGCCCGGGGTCGCCTCGAACTCCACGTTCAGCGTGTTGGGCAGCACGAAGCGTGCGTCGCCGTTGCGCCGCACGCGCGGCACCGCGGCCGCGATGCCCGTCCAGAGCCGATCGCGCATCTGCGCGAGCTGAACGCCGCGCTGCGGCAGCTCGGCGCGTGCCAGCGCGCACGCGACGCCGAAGCCCACGATGCCCGCGACGTTTTCGGTGCCGCCGCGGCGCCGCCGCTCCTGCCCGCCCCCGGACAAGTAGGCCGGCAGCGTGGCGTGCTTGCGCACCACCAGGCAGCCCGTGCCCTTCGGCCCGTTCAGCTTGTGCGCCGATGACGCGAGCAGATCCGCGCCGAGCGCGATCGCGTCGACGGGGATCTTCCCGACCGCCTGCGTCGCGTCGACGTGCAGCCAGGCGCCGTGCACGTGCGCCGCCTCCGCAACCTTCGCGACGTCCTGCACGACGCCGGTCTCGTTGTTCGCGAGGATGATCGCCACGAGCGCGGTCTCTTCCGTGATCGCGCTCGCGAGCGCGTCGAGATCGACGCGCCCACCGGCGTCGACGGCGGCGCGGGTCACGCGCACCCCGCGCTGCTCGAGCGCGCCGAGCGGCTCTGCGACCGACGGGTGCTCGATCGCGGTGGTGACGACGTGCCGCCGCTCGGGTCGCGCCGCGAGCACCCCATGCAGCGCCGCGTTGTTCGCCTCGGTCGCGCCCGCCGTGAAGACCAGCTCGCTCGCGGCGACGCCGAGCAACGCCGCCACTTCGCTGCGCGCGCGCTCGATCGCCGCCCGCGCGGTGGCGCCCTCGGCGTGGGTGCTCGAGGGGTTGCCGTAGTTCGCGCGCAACGCCTCGCCCATCGCGGCGATGACTTCCTCGCGCAGAGGCGTCGTGGCGTTGTGATCGAGATACACGCGCATGCTCGGGCGAGCTTACCGATTCGAGCTCGCTCGCCTCGCTGGCGCCCTCAGGCGGGGTGCGCGCCCGCGAGCAAGTCGCGCAGGTTCCTGCCGTCGCCGACGGCTGCGCCGGCGCGCTCGACTTCGGCGATCACGTCGTTCACCGTGCGCGAGAGCTCGGGCACCCCGAGCAGCACGGTCGCGTTGCCGCGCAGCGCGATCAGCACGTCCGACACGCGCACCTGCTCCGCGGGGCGAGCCATCTGAAAGCAGCCCGCGAAGTCCCCACCGCACGGGCCGACGATCTCCGCGACCTCGAGCGAGCGCAGCACCTCGCGCACCGTGCGCAGCGGAACGTCGAGCGTGTCCGACAGCGCATCGGGATGCCACGGCGCCGTGCGGTCGCGGAACGAGCGCGCGCAGCAGAGCGCGATCGCGAGGCCGATCGTCTCGCGTGCCGCCGTGCCGGCCGCTTTGCCTCGCACCTCGCGGCGATAGAGCGAGAGCGTTTGGTGCGCGTAGGCGACCTCGGCGCCGAGCAGGACGATCGCCCACGAGATGTAGACCCAGACCAGGAACATCACGATCCAGGCCGAAGCCGCGAACGCCTCGTCCATGCGGTGCTTCGCGCCGATCGTGAGCAGCAGATAGGCCACTTGCGCCGCGTTGAAGAAGATGCCCGCGACGACTCCGCCCAGCAGCGCGGAGCGGCGACGCACGCGGGTGTTGGGGAGGAACCAGTACAGGAAGGTGAACGCGAGGATGATGAGCAGCAGCGGCGCCCAGCGGATTCCGCTCGTGTAGAGCAGCTGAAGCAGCGGTACGCGCAGCCCCGCCCGCACTAGCGTCTGGCTCTCGAACGCGGCGCGCAGCGAGATCGCGACGCCGACAAACAGCGGCGCGGTGACGATCACGGCGAGATAGTCGGGCACGCGCCGCGACCACGGGCGGCGCTCGGTCACCCCCCAGAGCGCGTTCAGGGCCTGCTCGACGCGCCCGACCGCGAGCACCATCGTCGCCAGGAGCACGGCGCTCGCGACGCCACCGAGCGCGCGGAAGTTGAAGGCCGCGACGCGCGCGAGCAGGTTGGCCTTGGCGTCGGCGGGCACCGCCAGCAAGTTGAGGATCTTGGCCGCCGCGATTTGCCCGTCGCTCACCAGATCGACGAGCGCGACCGCGAGCGCCAGCAACGGCACGATCGACAGCAACGTCAGGTACGCGAGGGAATGCGCGCGCAGCAGCAGCTCGTCGCGCACGAAGCCCTCAGTGATCACCACCGCGAGCTGAAAAAAAGACCGGAGCCACCCGAGCGGTTTGGGCTCGAGTGGCTCCGGGTTCCAGAGATTCTCCGCGACGAGGCCGCGGAGACGTTCAACCGCTTTCGTGGCCGATTTACTCCTCGACCTTGAGCTCCACGCGCCGGTTGAGCGCGCGGCCTTCAGCGGTCGCGTTGTCCGCCACCGGCTGGCTCTCGCCGAAGCCCGCAGTGCTCAGGCGGCCATCGCTGACGCCCTTGCTCACGAGGTAGTCGCGTACCGAGCCCGCGCGGCGCTCGGACAGCGACTGGTTGTACGTATCGGCGCCCGTCGAGTCGGTGTGGCCTTCGACTCGGACGCGCGTGGTCGGCACCTGCGACAGCTGGTTCGCTGCCTCATCCAGGATCACGCCTGCGTCGGGGCGGATGTCCGCCTTGTCGAGGTCGAACTGCACGCCGCGGAGCACGATGCGCTGCGCCTGCGGAGCCGGGGCCGGTTCCTCGACCGGAGCCGGGGCCGGTGCGGGCGGCGGCGGCGGCGGCGGCGGTGCGGGCTCGACTTCACCCACGCCGAGCGCCTTGCAAATGAAGTAGGCGGCGGTTCCGCTGACCGCGCCGAACGCGACGCCGTAGCCGATGCCGGAGTCGATGTCGTGACCCTTGTCGTTGTTCGTGCCGTAGACCGCGCCGCCCGCGCCGCCGGCGAGCGCGCCGATCGCGGCACAGGTCATCGGGGTCATGCCACCGCCCGTCGCGCAGCCAGTCGTCAGCGCGAGTACCGCGACGACGGCGACGACGAGCGACCGAATACCAAGCTTGCTCCGGATCATCGCTACGCACTCCTTTTCCGCGGAATCGCGGTGGAGCGCACTCTAACCAGAACCGGCGCGCGAGATCAATCCCCAATCGCCTGCAACTCGTCCGCGCAATGCTGCGGGAGATCGAGAAAAGCGAGCGATTGCGCCAGGCCCTGGACCGTAATGGGCCCGATGCCAGGAACGCGGTCGACGTCCGCGAGCGAGCAGAGTGGGCGCTCGGCCACGATCGCGGCCGCGCGCGCCGGGCCGATCCGCGGCAGCAGCGCGAGCGCTTCGGCCGGCTCGCGATTCGCGTCCAGTGGAGCCCCGTAAAGCAGGCGCGCGCCTCCCGCCGCGGGCGCTTCGCGCCGCGGCGCGTGCGCCACCGAATCGCGATCGCAGGCCGCGCGCAGCAGCAGCGCTGTCGCGATCAGCGTCGTCGCGCGCGTTGCAGCGCGAGGCACGGGCTTCGCCTCTACGGGATTCGGGGGAGGATGCGCGGGATCGAGGCCGAGGCTTCCTACGTGTCCGCGCGCGGCGCCTCGGCGCCGCTCTCGACGAACGCAGCGTGCAGCGCACGCACCGCGAGCTCGGTGTACTTCTCCTCGACCACGACCGAGATCTTGATCTCGCTCGTGCCGATCATCTGGATGTTGATGCCCTCGCCGGCCAGCACGCGGAACATCTCTGCTGCGACGCCGGCGTGATCCTTCATGCCGAGCCCCACCACCGACACCTTCGCGATCGCCTTGTCCGCCTCGACGTGCGATGCGCCCACGGCCGGCGCAATCTGCTCGGCGATCGCCTTCGCGCGCGCGAAGTCGTCGCGCGGTACGGTGAAGGTCATGTCGGTGGTGCCGTCTGCGGAAGCGTTCTGCACGATCATGTCGACGACGATGCCGGCGTCGGCGATTGGCCCGAACAGCTTCGCCGCGACGCCCGGCGAATCCTTCACGCCCACGACTCGAATCTTTGCCTCGTTGCGGTTGTAGGTCACGCCCGATACCACGAGCCGTTCCATCACGTCCTCCTCGCGCACCACCCAGGTGCCCTCGCTGTCGTCGAACGACGAGCGCACGTGCACCGGCACGCCGAACTGCATCGCGAACTTCACCGAGCGGATCTGCAGCACCTTCGCGCCGAGGCTCGCCATCTCGAGCATCTCCTCGAACGAGATGCGCGAGAGCTTCTTGGCGGCGGGCACCAGATTCGGGTCCGTCGTGTACACGCCATCGACGTCGGTGTAGATCTCGCACACGTCGGCACCGAGCGCGGCGGCGACGGCCACCGCCGAGGTGTCCGAGCCGCCGCGGCCGAGCGTTGTCACGTTGCCGTTCTCGTCGATGCCTTGGAAGCCGGCCAGCACCGCGATCCCGCCCGCGTCGAGCAACTCGCGAATGCGCTCGGTGGCGATGGCCTGGATGCGCGCACGCGTGAAGCTCGAATCGGTCTGCATGCCCATCTGCGCGCCGGTGAAGCTGCGCGCCTTGTGGCCGAGCTGCTGAATCGCCATCGCCAGCAGCGCGATCGTCTTCGATTCGCCGATCGAGGTGAGCGCGTCGAACTCGCGCGGATCCGGGTGGTCGCCGCCGAGCGCCTTGGCGAGCGCGACGAGCGCGTTGGTCTCGCCCGCCATCGCGGAGACCACGACGGCCACCTGGTTGCCCGCCTCGTGCGTGCGCACCACGCGCCGCGCGACGTTCCGGATGCGCTCCACATCCGCCACGCTCGTGCCGCCGAATTTCTGGACGATCAGGGCCATCGCTTGCTCCACCGCTCGAGGAGCGCCTGCGTGCGCGGTCCGAGCGCCTCAGCCTCCAGAATTCGGGACTCGGCAGCTTCGCCGCTCGCGATCGAAATTTCCAGCCGGTCGGACGGCAGCAGTGCAGCGAAGCGCTCACCCCACTCCGCGATCAGCAGCGTGCCGGGCGCGAGCCAGTCGAGCAGCCCCGCCGCCTCGAGCTCGAGCTCGTCGGCCACGCGGTAGAAGTCGACGTGGACGAGGCGCTCCGGGCCGCCCGCGCGCGCGCACGGATACTCGCCCGCGATCACGAAGGTGGGGCTCGAGACGGCGTGCTCATCGAGGCCGAGCGCGCCGGCGAGCGCCTTCACGAACAGCGTCTTGCCCGCGCCGAGCGCGCCGCTCAGCACGACCACGCCTCCCGCGCCGTCGACGCCGGCGCCGAGTGCGGCCGCGAGCCGGCGCGTGTCAGCCGGGCTCTGGGAAGCGAATCGCATCGCCCGCTCCGATCAGAGGCTGCGGCTCGCCGAGAGCGCGGAGCATCTCGGGGATCGCGTCCGCGATCTCGCTCGCGAGCGCGCCGCGCGCACCGCGCCGCGCGGCGACCCCATCGCCGGCCGCGCCGTGCACGAACGCGGCGAGCGCCGCCGCCTCGAACGCGGGCGCGCCCTGCGCGAGCAGTGCGCCGGTCAGACCGGCGAGCACGTCCCCCGTTCCGCCACTGCCGAGCACTGGCCCGCCGGTGGGATTCACGGCCACGCGGCCGTCCGGCGCTGCGATTACCGTGCCCGCGCCCTTCAGCACGACGATCGCGCCGGTCTGCGCCGCGAGCGCGCGCGCATGCTCGACGCGCGCGGCGTTCACGGCCTTGGGTGTGAGGGAGAGCAGCATGCCCGCTTCACCGGGGTGCGGCGTGAGCACGCTGACGCCGAGGCGGGCGCGCAGCTCGGCCGGCCGGCCCTCGAATGCGACCAGGCCGTCGGCGTCGAGCACGAGCGGCGACGCCGCGGCGAGCGCGACCTTGCGCAGCAGCGCGCGCGTCTCCGCCTCGCGCCCGCAGCCGGGCCCGAGCACGAGCGCGCTGCGTTCGCGCGCGAGCGCGAGCAGCTCGCGCTCCGCGTCGCGCGCGAAGCCCCCGCGCTTCGCTTCCGCAAGCGGCGCCGTCATCGCCTCGAGGCTCGCGCGCTGCAGGATCGGGCTTTGGCTGCGCGGACACGCGACCGTCACGAGCCCCGCGCCTCCGCGCGCCGCGCCGCGCGCGGCGAGCGCCGCCGCGCCCGCCTTCCCGCGCGAGCCCGCAGCGATCAGGACGTGACCGAAGCTGCCCTTGTGTCCGGCGCGCGGACGCGCGGGCAGCGCGTGCGCGGCAGCCGCCCGCGTCCAGCACTCGGCGGCGAGCGCGACGCCCGGCGCGGCGTCCGCGATGCCGATGCGCGCGACCACGATCTCGCCTGCGAGCGAACGCGCAGGCTCTTGGGCGAGGCCCAGCTTCGGCAGGCCGAGCGTCACGGTGAGATCCGCCTGCACCGCCGCTCCGAGCACCTGCCCGCTGTCGCTGTCGATCCCCGACGGCACGTCGACCGCCAGCACACGGCAAGCGGGCCGGCTCGCGTTGATGCGCCGAATCGCGCGCGCCGCCGCGCCTTCGACGCGGCGCGAGAGCCCCGTGCCGAAGATCGCGTCGACGATCACGCTGCCGCGCGGAGGCGCACCCTTGGCGAGCGGCACGCCGACCCGCTCCGCACGCGCGAAGTTCGCCGCCGCCTCGGGCGTGAAGCGCGCGCGCTCGCTGGCCAGCACGATCCGCGTCGTGACGCCGCGCAGCCGCAACAAGCGCGCCACGACGAAGCCGTCGCCGCCGTTGTTCCCGCTCCCGCAGTGACACCAAACCTCCCCGCGCGTCCCGCCGAGCAAGCGCAGCGCCTGCGCGGCGAGCGCCTGGCCGGCGCTCTCCATGAGCAGCTCGCCGGGCACGCCCAGCGCTTCGATCGTGTGGCGATCGAGCGCGCGCATCTCGGCAGCGGTCGCGAGCGGCCAGCGGTCGGTCAGCATGGGCAGACGCGTAGCGGAGCGCGGCAGGCAGCGCCGCGAAGCGAGACGTCAGCGAGACGCGGGCGAACGCTTATGCGCTCGCGCTCGCCAGCGCGCGCTTGAGCTCGTCCGCCAGCTCGTTGGCGTACTGCGTGACGCGCGCTTCGTCCTCGCCTTCCACCATCACGCGCGCCTTCGCCTCGGTGCCCGAGTAGCGAATCAGCACCCGTCCGCGGCTGCCGAGCGAGGCCTCGACGCGCGCGAGCTGGCGCTGGAACTCGGCGAGCGATTCGAGCGGGCGCTTCTCCGCCACCGGGAAGTTCACCAGCACTTGCGGGAAGCGCTCGATGCCGGCGGCGAGCTCCGACAGCGCGCGCTCCTTGCGCCGCATGATCGCGAGCACTTGCAGCGCGGTCAGCAGGCCGTCGCCCGTGTGATTGTGGTCGAGGAAGATCACGTGCCCGGATTGCTCACCGCCCAGCGTGTAGCCGTGCTTGCGCATCTCCTCGACGACGTAGCGATCGCCGACCTGCGTGCGCACCAAGCGCGCGCCGATTCCGGCCAGCGCGCGCTCGAGGCCGAGATTGCTCATCACGGTCGCGACCACGGCGCGGCCGACGAGCTTGTCGCGCGCGAGCAGATCGCGCGCGCACATCGCGAGCAGCGCGTCGCCGTCGAGCAGCTTGCCCCGCTCGCACACCATCACGACGCGGTCGGCGTCGCCGTCGAGGGCGATGCCGACATCGGCGCGCAGCTCGCGCACGCGCTCGATCAGCTTCTCCGGATGCTGCGAGCCGACGCCCTCGTTGATGTTGCGGCCGTTCGGCTCGACGCCGATCGCGAACACCTCGGCCCCGAGCTCCTCCAGCACGGTCGGCCCCACCTTGTAGGCCGCGCCGTTGGCGCAATCCAGCACCACGCGCAGACCCTCGAGCGTGAGCTCCAGGGGGAACGTCTTCTTGAGCATCACGACGTAGCGGCCGTGGGCGTCCTCGATGCGCCGCGCCTGACCGATGCGGTCGGGCGGGCAGCGCAGGCGCGTGAGATCGCCGCTCGCGATCAGCTGCTCGATCTGGTCCTCGACCTCGTCCGGCAGCTTGAAGCCGTCGTGGGCGAAGAACTTGATGCCGTTGTCCTGATACGGGTTGTGGCTCGCGGAGATCATCACGCCCGCGTCGCAGCGCATGTCCGCGGTCAGGAACGCCATCGCGGGCGTCGGGATCGGTCCGACCTGAATCACGTTGACGCCCATCGAGCAGATGCCTGCCGCGAGCGCGTCCTCGAACATGTAGCCGGAGAGGCGCGTGTCCTTGCCGATCACGATGCGGTGCCGGCCGCGGCCCGCGCGGAAGACGTGCGCGACGGCTTGCCCGAGCTGGAGCGCGAGCTCCGCGGTCATCGGGTGCACGTTGGCGGTGCCACGCACGCCGTCGGTGCCGAACAAGCGGCTCATCGCCGGCCCCGCTTGGGCTTCTCGGGCTCCGGAGTCGGCGCCGGCACGATCTCGATGTGCACGTGCACGTTCTCCTGCGGGTCGATCCCGGCGTGGGGCCCGAGCGCGAGCGTCTTCACCTCGCGGTCCACCGATTGCGTCGCGCCCGTCACGTCGACCGTTTCGGTCAGCACCTCCGCCAATCGGAGCAGCTCGGACTCCGCGCCCGAGACGAGCAGCCGCCGCGGCAACACGATCACTTCGCCGATGGCGAAGCCCTCGGCGGGCTTGCCGGTGACCACCGCTTTCACCGCCATCCGGCGCGAGATCTTGCGCTCCAGCGTGAACTCGAGCTGGGTCGGCGAGCGGCTCACGATCTGGGCGCCGCGGCCGACGTCGAGCGCCGTGAGATCGACCTCGCGGCTCGTCACGCCCGGCTTCGCGTCGGTCAGGTCGATCTCGTACTCGAGATCCTTGGGCACGCGGCGCAGTGCGCCGCGGCCGCCGCGCACGCGGATGTCGACCGCGTCCGAGGAGCGCGCGGTGAGGATCAGGTCTTCGGGAATCCGCGTCGGTACGACGGGGATGTCGAAGCCGCGCTCCTGCGTGGCGGTGCTCTGGGAGAAGCCCCAGAGCAGGATCGCAGCGACCAGCGCGACCGCTGCCAGACGCAGGTCGATGAGGCGCGTCATCGGCCCGCCGTCCCGCGCTCGCCGTCGGCGTCCGTGCGCTCCACGCTCTCGGGCGCGCGCGCGAAGGAATCCCAGAGCTCCTCGCGCAGCCGCGCGGGATCGAGCTGCATCGTGAGCTCGCCCGCCTGCGCGAGCGCGATGCTCGAGGTCTCCTCCGAGACGACGACCGCGATCGCGTCGCTCTCCTCGGTGATGCCCAGCGCCGCGCGATGGCGCGTGCCCACGCCTTCGGGCAGCTCGGTGCGCAGCGTGAGCGGGAGAATGCAGCTCGCGTTCAGCACGCGTCCGTGGGCGATCACCACGGCGCCGTCGTGGAGCGGCGAGGTCGGTAAGAAGAGCGACACGAGCAGATCCTTGGAAACGGCGGCGTCGAGCGTGCTGCCGGCCTCGACCAGATCGTCGAGGCGCGTGTCGCGCTCGAACACGATCAGTCCGCCGATGCGGCGCCGCGCCAGCTCGGCGCACGCGCGCACCACCTCCTCGACGACGCGCGACTCCTCGCGCTCGGAGTAGCGCGGCGAGAAGCCGCGGCCGACGCGGGCGAGCGCGCGGCGGATGTCGTTCTGGAACAAGATCACGACGATCAACACCGCCGGGCCGAGGAAGTTGTCGAGCACGAAGGTGACCGTCGCGAACTCGGCGAAGTCGGCGACCACGCGCGCGAGCATCAGGAAGCCGAGGCCGATCAGCACCTGCACGGCGCGCGTGCCCCGAATCAGCAGCAGCACCCAATAGATCGCGAGCGCGACGAGCGCGATGTCCAGCGTGTCGCGCACCGGATCGAACTCGGCGTCGAGGAACGCGCGCAGCTCGAGCAGTTGCCCGACCACAAGGTCGCGAATCGCCTCGATCACGCGCGCGCCTCACGCAGCGCGAGCGCCACGCGCGCGGCGAGGCGCGCGCCCGCGACGTCGTGCACGCGCACGCCGTCGGCGCCGGCGAACACGGCGATCGCGCACGCGGCGTGCGTGGCCGAGTCACGGCGCGCCGGATCGGGCTCGGCGGTCAGCTCGCCGAGGAAGGTCTTGCGCGAGGGGCCGACGAGCACCGGCACGCCGATCCGGTGCCGCAGTGCGCCCACGTTCGCGAGCAGTGCGAGGCTGTGTGGCGCGCGCTTCCCGAAGCCGATGCCCGGATCCGCGACGATGCGCGCGCGCGCGACGCCCGCAGCCTCGGCGCGCGCAATCGACGCGGTGAGCTCATCGCCGACCTCGGCGACTATGTCGCGGAACGAGACGCCGCGCATCATCGTGAGCGCCTCGCCGCGCAGGTGCCCGAGCACGAGCAGCGCGCCGCGCCGTGCCACGAGCCGGAGCAGCGCGCCGTCGGCGCCGCCGGATACGTCGTTCACGATCTGCGCGCCCGCATCGAGCGCCGCCTCTGCCACTTCGGCGCGCCGCGTGTCGATCGAGACTGGGACGTCGAACATTTTCGCGAGCGCCTCGACGACGGGTCGGGTGCGCGCGAGCTCCTCGGCGATCGACACGGGCGTCATGCCCACGGGCCGGGTCGATTCGCCGCCCACGTCGAGCACGTCGGCGCCGGCCTCGACCTGCGCAGCCGCGGCGGCCATCACGGCGGCGAGGTCGGGAGCAGCGCCGCTCTCGCGCACGAAGCGCCCGCCATCGGAGAACGAGTCCGGCGTGACGTTCAGGACGCCGAGAATCGTCACGCGGTCGCGGCGGAACAGCTCGTTCGTGTGCATGCCGCGAAACTCCCGATCTCTCGCGTTCTACCCCGCGATCGGCTCCGGATCGGGCAGCTCCCCGCCGCGCACCCCGGACGGCTCACGGCTGCGGGCCGGGCGCGGCGGCCGTGCCCCGGCGGGCGCGCTCGCCGTCGGCGGCGGCAGGGGCGGCAGCGTCTCGCCGGCGAGCAGCTTCATCAGGTCGCCGTGCTCGAGCGTCTCGCGCTCGAGCAGCGCATCGGCGATGCGGTCGAGGCGATCGCGGTTCGACGCGAGGATCGCCTTGGCCTCGTCGTACAGCGCGGTGAGCAGCCGCTTCACCTCGTCGTCGATCAGCTCGGCGGTCTTCTCGCTGTAGTTCTTGCGCGTCATGTAGTCGCGCCCGAGGAACACGTCGCCGTTCTCCTCGTCGAAGGAAACGGGTCCGATCGCATCGCTCATGCCGTAGGTGCAGATCATGTCGCGCGCGAGTCGGGTCGAGCGCTGCAGATCGTTCGCCGCGCCCGTCGAGAAGTGGGAGAACACGAGCTCTTCGGCCGCGCGTCCACCCATCGCGTACTTGATGATCGCGACCATCTGGCTGCGCGTGTAGGAATGCCGGTCTTCCTCGGGCAGCGTCTGCGTGAGCCCGAGCGCCATGCCGCGCGGGATGATCGTCACCTTGTGGACGGGATCCGACTCCTTGGTCAGCAGCGCGACCAGCGCGTGTCCCGCTTCGTGGAAGGCGGTCGTCCGCTTCTCCTCGTCGCTCATGATCATGCTGCGGCGCTCGGCGCCCATCAGCACCTTGTCCTTGGCCTTCTCGAAGTCGACCATCGCGACGCGGTTCCCCTCGCGCCGCGCGGCCAGCAAGGCCGCCTCGTTGACGAGGTTCTGCAGGTCGGCGCCCACGAAGCCCGGCGTGCCGCGCGCGAGCACGTCGAGGTCGACGTCGTCGGAGAGCGGCACCTTGCGCGTGTGCACGCGCAGGATCGCGAGCCGCCCGCGCAGATCCGGGCGCGGCACGACCACGCGGCGATCGAAGCGTCCGGGCCGCAACAACGCCGGGTCGAGCACGTCCGGCCGGTTGGTGGCGGCGATCAGGATCACGCCCTCGTTGCTCTCGAAGCCGTCCATCTCGACGAGCAGCTGATTCAGCGTCTGCTCGCGCTCGTCGTGCCCGCCGCCCATGCCCGCGCCACGGTGGCGTCCGACGGCGTCGATCTCGTCGATGAAGATGATGCAGGGCGCGTGCTTCTTGCCTTGCATGAACAGGTCGCGCACGCGCGAGGCGCCGACGCCCACGAACATCTCGACGAAGTCAGAGCCCGAGATCGAGAAGAACGGCACGCCCGCTTCGCCGGCGACCGCGCGCGCGAGCAGCGTCTTGCCGGTGCCGGGCGGACCCACCAGCAGCACGCCCTTCGGAATGCGGCCGCCGAGGCGCGTGAACTTCTTCGGGTCGCGCAAGAACGCGATGATCTCTTCCAGCTCGGCCTTGGATTCCTCGATGCCCGCGACGTCGTCGAACGTCATCTTGGTCTGGTTCTCGGTGAGCAGCCGCGCGCGCGACTTCCCGAAGCTCATCGCCTTGCCGCCGCCGGCTTGCATCTGGCGCGCCATGAACACCCAGAAGCCGATGATCAGCAGCAGCGGCAAGCCCATCGAGAACAGCAGCTGTTGCCACATCGAGGTCTCGGCCTTCTCCTTCATGTCGAACGTCAGGTTCGGGTCGCGCTCACGCGCCGTCTCGATCTCGCTGAAGAAGCGCTCCCGGATGCCCGCGTCGAGGTACGCGTGGAACTGCTTGCCCTCCGCATCCTTGCCAGTCACGTGGCCGTCTTGGATCACGAGCTCGCGCACCTGGTCGTGCCGGAGCATCTCGGTGAGCTGGCTGTAGGTCTTCTCGCTGGCCGGCTCTTCGCTCTTGTTGACCACGGCGAGGAGCAGAATCAGGGTCAGCAGCAGGACGACCCAGAGCGCCATGTTCTTGAAGATCTGCTGGTTCACCATCGCTCCCTAGTGAGGAACTGCTTGCTCGGAGACGCGGTCCGCCAAGGCCGCGCGAGCAGGACGTTCCCATGCGGCGCGAATCGAAAACCTGAGGAGATTGCGCAGCCTAGCAGCGAGAGTTCGCCTTGCTTCCCGCGCGCTCGAGCCGGCACACCTCGCGGCCCGCGCGCCACTCGAGACCGAGCGGGAGCGAGAGGCGCGCGCCTACCGCCGCGTTGCGCAGGAAGTGGGCGGAGCGATCGAGCTGCGCGCGCGACAGCTCGCGGGCGCCGCCGAGCTCGCGCAGGGCGCGGCGCAGCAGCCGGCGCGCGATCGCCTCCGGGAGCGCCGTGAAGCCGCTGCGCGATAGCGCCAGCCCGCCGCTCTCGACGCGGAGCCAGCGCTGCGCTTCCCGCTCCACTTGCTCGTCGATCCACGCGGACTCCTTCCGCTGCGCTTCGGCCATTTGGCCGACGGCCCTGAGCCACTCGGGATTCATTTCGCGCGCGATCGCCGCGAGTCCGCTCGCGCGCAGCCGGCCGCGCGCGTAGTGCGCGTCGCGATTGCTCGCGTCTTCCCGCCAGGAGAGACCCCGCGCGCGCGCGTAGCGTTCGATCGCCGCGCGCGGGATGCCGAGCAGCGGCCGCACCACGCGCGCGTCCGCACTGCGCTCCGCGATGCCGCCGAGGCCGGCCGGGCTGGCGCCGCGGAACAAGCGCATCAGCACCGTCTCGGCCTGATCGTCGAGCTGATGCGCGGTCGCGACGCAGTCGCAGCGCAGCTCCTCCTGCAGCTCGCAGAGCGCGGCGCGGCGCAGCGTGCGAGCGGCCTCCTGCAGCGTCGGCCGCGCGCGGCTCGCGCCGGCGCTGGCGCGCAGCGCGCGCGGCGCGACGCGGCGCAGCGCGAACGCGACGCCGAGCTGCTTCGCGAGCTGCGCCGCGCAGGCCGCGTCCGCATCGGCCTCGGCGCCGCGCAGGCCGTGATGCACGTGGCCCGCGGCGAGCGTCAGCCCGCGCTGCGGCGCGAGCTCCGCCAGCGCGTGCAGCAACACGCTCGAGTCGACGCCGCCCGAGAGCGCGACGAGCACGCGCTGGTCGCGCAAGCCGAGCGCGTCGCACGCATTGCGCAGCGGGACGAGCAGCTCCGCAGCGGCGTCGCCGCCGTTGCGCGCGCGCTCACGCGAGCGCACTCGCCTCCCCGAGCAGCACGCGCGTGCCGTCCGCCTTGTCGACCCACACGTCGCAGTGCACGCGCGTGCGCGTGCCTTCCGGGCTGCGTTCCCGCTCGCGCGCGAAAGCGGTGAGCGTCTCGTCGACCCACACCACGTTGGTGAGCTTCAGCGACATCTTGCCGCCGCTGAGGAAGCCCTCCGCGTAGCGGTCGAGCATGACCTGCGCGGCGAAGCAGGTCGTCATCATGCCCTGCACCACGATGTTGGGGAAGCCGAGCTTCTGCGCCTGCTCGCGATCCGTGTGGTAGTTGGCGCCGGGCCCCGAGAACATCCAGCAGCGGCGCTGGTCGATGCGCTTCGTGGTGGGCGTCAGGTCGGCGCCGGTGGCGGTCGGGAACGCCGCGCGCGGCTCGGGCGCCTTCTCGCGTGCGGTCCGCTCATCGACGACGAAGGCGCCCCTCGCGGGCCGGTCCTGCTGCGGCGGCAGGAACGACTGGTGCGTGCGGCCGCGCACGTAGAGCTGGAGCGTGCGGGCGTCGACGAGGTCGGTCTCGTTCACGACGTAGTCGCGACCGCGCTTGTGGTAGCGCTCGACGATCGTCGAACGCGTGCGCACGCGGGTGCCGAGGGGGATCGGCGCGAACAGCTCCCAGTCCTGACGCCCGTGCAGGTTTCCGAAAAGGTTCTTCAGGTACCACTGGCCGATGTGCTTGTAACACTCGGAGTGATGGAGCAGCGGCGGCGCGAACTTGGCGTAGAGCGGATTGCGATCGTCCAGCGCGTCGGCGTAGAACGCGACGCCCTCGGGCGTGATCTCGTACTCGTTGCTGCCGCAATGGCGGCCGACGAAGGCCGGCTCTCCGAGCAAGTTCATGGCTCCCCCTCGCGTCGAGCGGGCACGATACAGGCGCCGAGCAGGCGAAGCTGACGACGCGATGGAGCGACCCGCATGAAGCCCGCCGCCGCACACAAC
Source organism: Myxococcota bacterium (assembly GCA_036560185.1). Lineage (GTDB taxonomy): Bacteria > Myxococcota_A > UBA9160 > UBA9160 > UBA6930 > VGRF01. Next base: position 6,541 of record DATBRS010000233.1, on the reverse strand, counting down.
GTTGCGCGCTGGATCTCCGAGCGCGCGCTCGCGCAGCCGACGCAGCTCGCGGTGGCGGATGCCTGGCGGCGCCTCGACTTCGCGGCGTTCGAGGCACGCATCGCGCGCGCCGCGGGCGTGCTCGCGGCGGCCGGCGTGACGCATGGCGAGCGCGTCGCGCTGCTGCTCGGGAACCGCAGCGCCGCGCTCGAGCTGGTGTTCGCGTGCGCGCGGCTCGGCGCGATTGCAGCGCCGCTGAACACGCGCCTCGCACCGCCCGAGATCGCGCAACTGCTCGCGGACTGCCGCCCGCACGCGCTCGTGCACGAGGCGGCGCTCAGCGCGAGCGCATGCGACGCGCTCGCAGCCAGCGGCCACACGACCGCGCTCACGCTCGCGGTGGGCGGCGACGCCGACGCGTACGAGGAAGCGCTCGCGAACGCGGCGCCCGCGCGCGAGATCGCGGCGGTGACGCCCGAGGACGCGATGATCCTGATGTACACGTCGGGTACCACCGGCGTGCCGAAAGGCGCCCTGCTCCCGCATCGCAAGACGCTGTTCAACAGCCTCAACGCCCAGCTCTTCTTCGAGCTCACGCGCCGCGACCTTGTACTCGTCGCCGTGCCCCTCTTTCACTCGCTCGGCCTGCACATCCTCTCGATTCCCGCGCTCTATGCCGGCGCCGGCGTGGTGCTGCAGAGCGCGTTCGAGCCGAGCGAGGCCTGGCGCACGGTCGCGCGCGAGCGCATCACGCTGCTGGGCGGCGTGCCCAGCATGTTCCGCGCGCTCGGCGAGGCGTTCGATCGCGAGCGCCCTGACGTTTCGTCGTTGCGCTTCCTGTTCACGGCGGGCGCCGCGATTCCGGTCGAGCAGATCCACGCGTACGAGCGCCGCGGCCTCGTGCTGAAGCAAGGCTTCGGGCAGACGGAGACCTCGATCCTGTGCTGCCTCGACGCACAGGACGCGGTGCGCAAAGCGGGTAGCGTGGGCCGCCCCGTGCTGCATGTGGAGCTGCGCATCGTGGGCAGCGACACGCTCGCGTTGCCGCCGGCGAGCTGGCGCGACTGCGCGCCCGGCGAGACCGGCGAGATCGTGGTGCGCGGTCCGGTCACGATGCTGGGCTACTGGGACCGCCCAGAAGCCACCGCCGAGACGATCCGCGACGGCGGCTGGCTCGTGACGGGCGACCTCGGCGCCTTCGACGCCGAAGGCTTCGTGACGCTCACCGGCCGCTCGAAGGACCTGTTCATCTCGGGCGGTGAGAACGTCTACCCGCGCCAGGTCGAGGCTGCCTTTGAGCAGCACCCCGAGATCCTCGAGATCGCCGTCGTCGCCGCCCCCGACGAGCGCTGGGGTGAGGTCGGCCGCGCCTACGTCGCGCTGCGCGCCGGCGCCGAGCTCGACGAGCGAGCCCTAATCGCCTGGGGCCGCGAACGCCTCGCCGCCTTCAAGGTCCCGCGCAGCTTCATCCAAGTCTCCGAGCTCCCCCGCACCGCCTCCGGCAAGGTGCAGAAGTTCAAGCTGAGCGAGATCGCGAAGCGCTGAGCCGCAAAGCGGAACGGCAGCTCCGAGTGCCACCAGCGCGCGCGCAAGTTGAACCGGTGGCTCAGCCCTCCCGCAAGCGCTCAGCGCCGCAAAGCGGCGCAGAACGTGCAGCGCGCCAAGCGCGCGGAGCCCACATAGAACTGGTGGCGGTGCCCGGACTCGAACCGGGGACACGCGGCTTATGAAACCGCTGCTCTACCGACTGAGCTACACCGCCCCAATAACTAGTTGCTCGAGCTCGCGGCTTCGTTCGGCGGGGCCGTCACCGCCGCGCGCTGCGTCTCGAGCGCCTCGACGCGCGCTCTCAGCGCCGCGAGCTCCGCCATCACGTCAGGGGCCGGCGGGGCGGCCGCCAGCGCCGCGTTCGCGTTCGCGACGCCGCCGCGCACGTGGGTGCCGATGCGCTCGACCACGCTGTCGAGGCGCGGGATCAGTTCCGCGAGCGCGCCCGCGTGCACGAACACCGAGCGCTGCGTCACAGCCGCATCCGAGTTCACCGGCACGCAGCGCAGGTCGAGGCTCGCGCCATCGCCGAAGCGCGTGAACGAGCCGAACAGCACCCATTCCGCGCCAGCCGCGCGGCCGGCCGCACGCGCCGCTTCGAGATCCGCGGTCGCGGCGTTGGGGTCGTCGACGCGGATCGCGCTCACGCCCACCTGTTGACTCAGCCGAGAGCTCAGCATTTCCGAAATCCCGGCGCGCAGATAGCCGGACTCTTCAATCGCATGGATCACCACCGGCAGCACCGCCACGCGGGCCGGTTCGGCCGCGGTGGCGGCGGCGCTCGAGAGTGCAGCCAGGGCGATGTAGGAAAGCGCGCGCAGCGGTCGGAAGGTCATCGGCGTCAGGATCTCCGCCGCGCCTTCGAGATCGGCCGACGCGGAAGCGGGACCTCTTCTATCCAACCCGAAGTTTTGGGGCAAGGTGCCAGCGCTTGAACTTCGCTCCGCTGCGCGCTGCGCTTGCGCTGGAACTTCGCTCGGCTGTGACGTGGCCTCAGGCCTCGCCGCCCAGCTTCCGCACTTTGACGCCCGCTTCGCGCAACAGCCCGAGCGACACGTCGCCGAGCGGCCACTCGGCGCTGAACACCACCTCGGCGATGCCGGAGTTGATGATCATCTTGGTGCACATCAAGCAGGGGCAGAGCGTGGTGTAGAGCGTCGCGCCGCGCACCGAGACGCCGTGATAGGCGCTCTGGGTGATCGCGTTCTCCTCCGCGTGGGAGCACAGGCACTCGCCCAAATCCGCGCCGGCGGGACCGAACGCGTTGCAGCGCGGGCAGCCGCCCTCGTTGCAGTTGGCGACGCCGCGCGGCGTGCCGTTGTAGCCGGTCGCGATGATGCGGCGGTCGACCGTGATCACCGCCGCGACCTTGCGCTTCACGCAGTTGCTGCGCGTGGCCACCACGCGACCGATGTTCATGAAGTAGGTGTCCCAGTCGGGCCGTTCGAAGGACGCGTTCGCGCGCAGCAGGCGCCCGAGCTGATCGTGCAGCTCGGCGAGCGCGCCGTCGTTGCGCAAGGTGTCGTCCGCCAGCGCGCGCACCGCGAGCAGCTGCTGCGCGGCGGGGTCGCTGCTGCCGAGCTCGCGACCCTCGAGCTGACGCAGCTGCTCGCGCGTCGCGGGATCGCCGGGGCGCGCGCGCGCGCGCATCCGCTCCCAGCGCACCGCCTCGTCCGCCTCCACCCAGATCAGCCGGAAGCGTTGGCCGGCGCCGCGCAGCGCCTCGACCTCTGCCGGATGGCGGATCGAGTCGATCACGTAGTTCCGGTCGGCGTGCAGCTGCGGGATCAGCCGCGTCGCCAGCGCGGCGGGCCCGTCGGCGGAGCGGAGCTCGCGGCCTGTCTCGATCATGCGCTCGCGCGTCTCGGCGATTCCGCGCTCCTTCAACACGCCGCGAATCACGTCGGAGAGCGAGTGCGCGTAGAACGAGCGGTTCGTGAGATAGGTCACGACCTCGCCCTTGCCCGAGGCATTCAAGCCCGACACGCCGAGAATCATGCCCGCCCCCGCTGCGCCGCGATTGGAACGCGCGGACGTGCGCGCGTCAACGCCGTTCCCGCCGGCCGTCGATAGAATCGCGCGCATGCGAGTGCCCCTGCGCTTCGTCGGGATTGCGGTCGCGCTGCTGGCGCCGGCGGCGGCGCGCGCCGCCGAGCCCGCGCGCGATGGCGCCGCAGCGCCGGCAGTCGCGGCCGCGGACACCGGCGCACATGCGCCCGCGGCCGCGCTCCCGCCCCTCGAGCTGAGCGACTTCGCGCGCCATCCGTTCGCGACGCTCCCGACCCTGTCGCCGGATGGTTCGCAGATCGCCGCGATCTACCGCACCGAGAAGGCGCGCGCGCTGGCGGTGCGCGGCACGGCGGCAGATGCCGATCTCGCGCCGCAAGTCCTGAGCTCGATCAATGCGAGGCCGCGCTGGACGCAGTGGACCAAGGAGGGGCGCATCCTCGCGAGCGTCGAGCGCTGGTGGCCGCGCACGGAGATGAACTCGCTCGAGCGCCCTCCGGAGCCGCCCCGTCCCATCTACGACCGGCGCGGCAACATCGTCGGCTGGCAGATCCCGCCGCAGCCCCAGCGCAAAGCGCTGCCGGAGGGGCGCCTTCAATACCTGGTCTCCTTCAGCTCCGAGCGAGCGCGCAACCGGCACCTCGGGCGCGATTGGGAAGATCCGGTTCCGATTCAGGACGACGTGCTCAGCTGGCTGCCGGCAGATCCGCGCAAGATCCTGATCAGCTACGACGAGGTCGAGCGCTTCGCGTCGCAGCGCGTGACGCGGCCGGCGGCGCGGGCGATGTCGGTCACCACGGGTGGTCTGCGCACGATCGTCGCCCCGGATCGGCGCGTGCAGCGCTGGTACGCGGATCACGACGGGGAGGTGCGCCTCGGTGAGGGCGTGCGGCGGGACGGCAGCACGATCCTGTATCGCCGGAACGGGCGCGAGCTGATCGAGGTCCCCACCTACGTCCAGGCGATCGAGGCCGACCTGCGCTTCGCGGCGTATTCCTACGACCCCGACGTGATCTACGCGTGGGCGCCGGTGCAGGGCCGCCAAGCGCTGGTCGCGCTGCGCCTCTCGGATGTGTCGGTCGACGGCATCTTCGCGAGCGAGAAGTTCGACGTGACCGGCCCGCTCGTGTTCGACGAGACGGCGCGCAAGCTCGTCGGCGTCGGATTCATCGACGACGTCCCGCAGCTCCACGCGCTCGACGAGAGCCTCGCCCTGGAGCGCGAGCAGATGGCGCGCGCGGTACCCGGCGTCGTGCTCGAGTACGTGTCCGAGAGCGCGGACAAGAAGCTGCTGCTGGTACGCGCCTCGAGCGATGTGCGCCCGCCGGCCTACTACCTGTTCGACCGCACGAAGCGCGAGATGCGGCTCGAGCTCGTCGAGTACCCGCGCCTCGAAGGCGAGGCGCTGCAGCCGATGGAGCCGGTGCACTACTTCGCGCGCGATGGCCTCGAGATCCCGGCCTATCTCACGCGACCGCCGGGCCCCCCAGTGCCCGGGCCCGCGATCGTGCTCGTGCACGACGGGCCCGATCAGCGCGCCTACCGGCGCTTCGATCCGCTCGTGCAGTGGCTCGCGCACTGCGGCTTCACGGTGCTCGAGCCGAACTACCGCGGCAGCTCGGGCTACGGCGACAAGCTGCGCTCGGCGGGACACGGCGACTGGGGCGGCGCCATGCAGAACGACCTCGAGGACGCCGCCGCGTGGCTCGTCAAGCAGCGCTTCGGCGACCCGAAGCGCATCGGGATCTACGGGCGTGGCTACGGCGGCTACGCCGCCCTGATGGGCGTACTGCGCGAGACCACCCCGTTCCGCGCCGCCGCGAGCTACGGAGCGCCCACGGACCTCGAGCAGCTGCTCGAAGACGATGAGAACTCGCGTGTCGAGCCCGATTGGTCACGGCGCGTACTCGGCGCGCGCAAGCTGCGGGGCAAGCAGTTGCTCGAGCTGTCGCCGATCTCCCACGTGTCTTTGCTCGACCGTCCCGTGTTGCTGTTGCATTCCGCGCACGACGAGCGCGTGCGCGTCGACCATGCCGAGCGCCTCGCCAAGCTCGCCGCCAAAGCGGGCAAGCCGGTCGAGTTCGTCGAGTTCGAGGGCGAGCTCCACGAGCTGGCGCAGGAGGGGAACCGCATGCTCTGGTTCGACAAGCTGACCCAATTCTTCGAGACGACCCTCGCGCCGGCTGCGCCGGATCAGCCCGCGCCGCCCGTCCCCACCCAGGAGAACGCATCGTGACTCAGGCCGTACTGCTCGCCGTGGAAGACGGCGTCGCGACCGTGACCCTGAATCGCCCGGAAGCGATGAACGCGTGGAATGGCGCGATGGCCGCGGCGTTCGACGCCGCCCTGCGCGCGTGCGACGCCGACGACGCCGTGCGAGCCGTCGTGCTGACCGGCGCCGGCCGCGCGTTCTGCGCGGGCGCGGATCTCGCCGGCGGCGGCGACACCTTCAAGCCGCGCGACGGCGGCGCCGTGGCCGGAACGCGGCCCCACGAGGTCTGCTGGCCGTTCATGCTGCGCAAGCCGGTGATCGCTGCGATCAACGGCCACGCGATCGGCGTCGGCATCACGCTGCCGCTCACCTGCGACATCCGCTTCGTGGCCGAGGACGCGAAGCTCCAGTTCGCGTTCGTGCGCCGCGGGGTGCTGCCCGAGCTGGCCTCGCACAGCTTGCTGCCGCGCGTGATCGGCTTCTCGCGCGCGGCGGACTTGTTACTGACGGGGCGCCAGTTCTCGGGCCGCGAAGCCGCCGAGCTCGGCCTCGCCTCGCGCGCGCTGCCCGCCGCCGAGGTGCTGCCCGCGGCGCTCGAGAAGGCGCGCGAGTTCGCGCTGGCGGCGCCGCTCGCGGTGGCGACCAGCAAGCGGCTGCTCTGGGAGGGCATGGCGCTGACGGCACCGGAGATGATGAAGCGCGAGAACCCGCCCTTCGCGCAGCTCGGCGCGCACGCCGATGCGCGCGAGGGTATCGCGCACTTCCTCGAGAAGCGGGCGCCGAAGTGGAGCGGCA
>DATBRS010000232.1:0-9593 GCA_036560185.1 Myxococcota bacterium | reverse complement strand
ACGGCTTGGTGCAGATCGTCGATCTGGATGCCGCGCTCGCCCGCGTCGATGACGCGCTTCACCGCCATCTTCTTGGCGCGCGCAACGATGTTCTCGATCATCGCGCCGCTGGAGAAGTCCTTGAAGTAGAAGATCTCGCGTTCGCCCTTGGCGTACGTGACTTCGAGGAACTTGTTGTCGTCGCCGGTCGAGTACATCTTCTCGATCGTCTCGCGCAGCATCGCCTCGACGATCTTCGCGTCGTCGTTGCCGTAGCGCCCGCGCATGGTCGGGTGCAGCGGCAGATCGGGCGTGAAGTACTTCGTGAAGATCTCGAACGCCGCCGGCTTGTCCGGGCGGCTCACCTTGACCTTCAAGTCGAGGCGGCCAGGGCGCAGCACGGCGGGATCGATCAGATCCTGCCGGTTGCTGGCGCCGATCACGATCACGTTCTTGAGCGCCTCGACGCCGTCGATCTCGGACAGGAACTGTGCGACGACGGTGGCCTCCATGTCCGACGAGATGCCCGAGCCGCGCATGCGGAACAGCGAGTCCATCTCGTCGAAGAAGATCACCACCGGCACGTCTTCGTTTGCCTTCTCGCGCGCGCGCTTGAAGACTTCGCGGATCTTGTGCTCGGTCTCGCCGACGTACTTATTGAGGAGCTCGGGACCCTTGACGTTCAGGAAGTAGGCGGGCGTCTGACGCCCGGTCTTCTCCTCGATGCGCTTGGCGAGCGAGTTCGCGACCGCCTTCGCGATCAACGTCTTGCCGCAGCCGGGCGGGCCGTAGAGCAGGATGCCCTTCGGCGGATGCAGCTTGTGCTCCGCGAACACGTCGGGGTGCAGGTACGGCAGCTCGATCGCGTCGCGCAGGATCTGCACCTGCTCGCCGAGCCCGCCGATCTGCGCGTAGGTCACGTCCGGGACTTCCTCCAGCGCCACCTCTTCGACCGAGCTCTTCGGCATTTTCTCGAACGCGTATTGCGTGCGCGTGTCGATCAACACGTTGTCGCCGGCCTTCAGCCGCTCGCGGCGCAGTGGGGACGCCAGCGTGACGACGCGCTCGTCGTCCGTGTGCCCCAGCACGACCGCGCGGCCGTCACCGAGCATCTCGACGATCGAGGCGATCTCGCCGCGCTGCGTGAAGCCGGCGCCCTCGACCACGTTGAACGCCTCGTTGAGGACGACTAGCTGGCCTTCCTCGAAGTGCGAGACGTCGACGTTCGGGTGCACGTTCACGCGCATCGCCTTGCCGTCGACGATGATCTCGGCCGTGCTGTCCTTGTTACTGCGGAGGAAAGTGCCGTAGCCGTTCGGCGGCGCGCACAGCTTGTCGACTTCTTCCTTCAGCAGCTCGATCTGTTGCTTCGCTTCCTGCAGCGTCGCGACGAGCTTCTCGTTCTGGCGCTCGGAGTCGCCGAGCTGATCGCGCAGCAGGGAAGCGCGGCGGCGCTGCGCCTCGTACTCCGCGAGGATGCGATCCAAGCGGCGCCGGAACTCGGCGGAGTCGCCGCCGAAGAAGCGCAGCGCCTCGCGCAGATCCTCGGCCTCTTCCTGCAGCGTGCGGGCCATGTTGCGCTCGCGCTCGGCCTCCTCGCCATCGCGCGGACCGGGAGGCGATCCCGCTGAGAAGCGGCGCAGAAACCCGCGGCGTCCTGACTCGTCGAACTCGCTCATCGCAACCTCTCCCGGCTACGCCGCTCGCAACACGCGCTCGGCGAACGCTTGCGGCTGCAAGGCATGTGCCGCGCCCGCGGCCATGCGTCGCTCGAAGCTCTCGACGGGTTGGGTGTTGAACCGATCCATCGCATCGACTTCCTCGGAAGCAGATCGCCTCGCAGATCGAGCGCGCGCTCGTCGCCGTCCCCTCGCGAACCGCTCGCTCGTCTCGGGTGCAGCCGTTTCGCAACCTTGCTTGCACGCGAACGGCGGACCCAAGTGCTCGTTTTTCCGACGCTTTCCGTAACGAGCGAATCTACGAATGCGATTTTGGGGTGTCAACGGTCGAGGCTCCGCAACGCGCGCTGAAAAATCGCGCCGCGGCGCGCGTCGCTCGCCGTCCGCGCGCCCATCGCGCAAACCGCCAGGCGCAGCGGTGAGTTGCCGCTCCGCTGCCACCGGGGTGCCACTCGATGATGCAACGTTGCGCGCGCGTGAACGGGGATCGCCAGAATCCCGACGCAGCGTCGAATTCCGCACGGCGTCAGCTCGTGGGCGCGGCGAGCTCGATCACGCGCACGCCGGGCTCCGGCGTGAAACGGAACGTGCTCGCATCGAGTCCGCGGTCGTAGTGCAGCTCGTTGAACTCGACCTCGGTGCGGTTGCCGAACAGATCGACCACGGCCGTCGAGCGCGCCTCGCCCGAGGCCGTGTCGACGCCGAGCTCGAGCGACTGGTACGTGGCGTCAACTCGCGGGGTGAGCGTCAGCCGCGCGCGCTGCGTTTCGCAGCCCTCGGCTCGCACGCGGAAGCTGTCGGCGATCCGGCCGCTGCCTAACAAGAACTGAAACGCGGCGCCCGAGAGGAACTGCTCGCCGACCGTGAGCTTCTGCGCCTCGCGCGCCGCCGGGTCGTAGATCCAGAGCGTCGCGCCGTCGCTCACCACGAGACTCGGCTCGGGGGTCTCGTAGCTCCAGCGCATGCGGCCCGGCTTCGCGAGCGCGACGTGGCCGGTCGTGACGTCGCCCGCCGGCGAGAGCGCGCTCACGGTGCGCTGCGTGAAGCGCGCCTCGAGCTCGCGCATGCGGTCGTAGCGCGCTTGAACGCGCGCCGTGAGCGCTGCGGCGCAATCGGCCGATGCCGCGGCGCCCATCGTCGGCGCTGCCGGCGCAGCGGGAGTCGACCTTGGAACGGGTGCAGCGGGCGCGGCGTCGTCGCCACCCGCAGCGCTCGCGGCGGCGGCGCCCATGCAGAGCGCCGTCGCGAGGCCGCGCAGCGCACGCGCTCGGTCACGCATCCGCGTCTTCCCCGATCGGCGTGATGAACACCTCGCGCGGCTTCACGCCGATCTGCGGGCCGACTACGCCTTCGCGCTCCATCTGCTCGATCATGCGCGCCGCGCGGTTGTACCCGACCTTGAGGCGGCGCTGCAGGTACGAGATCGAGGCGTTGCGCGTCTCGGCCACGATGCGCACCGCCAGGTCGTAGTGCTCGTCGACGTCCTCCGGATCGAGCGCTTCGCCGTCCTCGCTCTCCTCGGGGATCCGGTACAGCTCCTCGTCGAACTTCGGCGCGCCTTGGCGGCGCAGGTGCTCCACCAGCTTGGTGACCTCGCGCTCGGTCACGAACGGACCGTGCAGACGCGCGAGCTTCGAGGTTCCCGGCGGGAGGAAGAGCATGTCGCCTTGTCCGAGCAGTTGGTCGGCGCCGCCCTGGTCGAGGATCGTCCGCGAGTCGGTGCGCGACGACACTTGGAACGAGATGCGCGCCGGAAAATTCGCCTTGATGATGCCGGTGAGGACGTCGACGCTCGGACGCTGCGTCGCGAGCACGAGATGAATGCCCGAGGCGCGCGCCATCTGCGCGAGGCGCTGCAGCGACTCCTCGACGTCGCGCGCCGAGACGACCATCAGGTCGGCGAGCTCGTCGATCACGACGACGATGTACGGGATGCGCTGGTACTCGACCTCGCGCCCCTCGGCCTCACCCGGCTTCGGGCGCAGGCGGTAGGTTTTCAGCCCCGCGGCTCTCGCCTCGTCCACGCGCGTGTTGAACTGCGCGATGTTGCGCACCCCGAGCGCCGCCATCTGCTGGTAGCGCTCCTCCATCTTGAGCACGATGCCCTGCAGCGCCGCCGACGCGCGCTTCGGATTCGTGACGACGTCGGCGATCAGGTGCGGGATCTTCTCGTAGATCGAGAGCTCGAGCAGCTTCGGGTCGACGAGCAGCAGCTTCACCTCGTCGGGTGTCGCGCGCACCAGGATCGAGCACAGCAGCGAGTTCAGGAACACGCTCTTGCCGGTGCCGGTCGCGCCCGCCACGAGCAGGTGGGGCATCGACGCGAGGTCGGCCTCGACCGGGTTGCCGAAGATGTCCTTGCCGAGCGCGAGCGTCAGGCGGCTCGGGCTCTGGCGGAACGAGCGCGCCTCCAGCAGGTCGCGGATGTAGACGGTCTCGCGCTCCGCGTTCGGGACCTCGATGCCGACCACCGACTTGCCCGGGATGGGCGCGATGATGCGGATCGAGAGCGCGCGCAGCGCGAGCGCGAGGTCGTCCGAGAGGTTCGTGATGCGGTTGACCTTGACGCCCGGCGCCGGCTCGAACTCGTACATCGTGATCACCGGGCCGGGGTGCACCGTAACAACTCGCCCGAGCACGCCGAAATCCGCGAGCTTCTTCTCGAGGATGCGCGAGTTCATGATCAGGCTCTCGCGGTCGTAGCGGCGCGCGTTGTCGGGCGGCGGCTGGAAGATCTCCGCCACCTCGGGCGGCTCGTAGGGCCCGAGCGAGGTGTTCTCGGCGAACGTGAACGTCTCCTGTTCGGGCTCGCGCTTGCGCTCGCGCGCGTGGTCCACGATCGCGGGGGCCGCGCCGCGGGGCCGCGGGGCCGGTGCGAGCGCTGCCGCGCCCGACGCCTCCGCGCTCGCCGCGACCTCGCCCGCGATCTGGGTCGCTTCCGCCGGCAACGCAGCCGGGCCGCCGGCCAGCTCTTCGCGCGTCTCGGCGACGCGCTCGCGCCGCGCGCGGCGCTCCCGCCAAACCTGGAGCTGCGTCCAGCCGTGCTCCCCGGCCACGAACGCGGCGACCCCGGTGCGATGCGCCCACGCGCCGATCGCCAGGGAGATCCGGCCCGCTACGTGGGAGGCCGCAACGCCGCCGCGGCCGAGCGCCGCGAGCGCCTCGCCCGCGGGCACGCCGAAGTAGCCGGCGATCCCCACCGCGAGCAGCAGCGCGTTCAGCAGGAACGCACCGTATGCACTGAGCAGCGCGGATTCGATGCCCGCGAGTGAACCGCCGACCCAGCCGCCCGAGAGCTCAGCGAAGCGCGCGGGAGCGAGCGCGGGCAGCAGCGACGCGAGCGAGCCGACGGCGGCAAAACAGACGCCCGTCGCGATCCACACCCGGCGTGGCACGACGAGCCGACCGCCCGTCACCAGTTGGGCCGAGACCGCCGCGAGCGCGAGCACGATCCCCCACGACGCGACTCCCGCGAACCGCATCAGCAACCCGCCGACGCTCGCGCCCAGCACGCCCGCGGCGTTGCGGACGCTCGTCAGCTCGAGGACGGCGTCGCCCGTGTCGAAGCTCCAGAGCGCGACTGCGGCAAGCGCAACGATCGCGACGAGCAGCACGCCCGCGGCTTCGCGCGCAACGATGGCATTCGCGAAGCCCGCTCCCTTGAAGGAGACGCGCGCGCGAGCCTTTCGACCGGCCGCAGCTTTGGCCATGCGCCCCTCACCCCCGCGATGGGCAACCTGCGCAGCTTACGCAGCCGCGCGCGCGAGCGTCAACGACGCGCCTGCAACTCGGCGTCGTATCCCGCCTGAATCGCCTCCGCGACACGCTGTTTGAGCGCCTCTCGGTCGCGCGCGCCCAAGCCAGCGGTGGGGATGGGCTCGCCGTAGACGATCTTGATCGTGCCCGAGCGCACCTGCAGCGAGCGCTTGGGCGTGAGCTGCCGCGAGCCCGAGACCGTCACCGGGATGACGGGCACCTGCGCATCCAGCGCGAGGTGGAAGCCGCCGCTCTTGAGCTCCTGCAACGTACCGTCGGGGCTGCGCGTGCCCTCCGGGAAGATGATCACGTTGATGCCGCCGCGGATTCGCTCCGCGGCGCGCCGCAGGCTCTCGACCGAGCGCCGCCGGTTGCCGCGGTCGATCACGATCTGATCGGAGAGCGCGAGCGCCCAGCCAAAGAACGGGATGTACGTCAGCTCCTTCTTCGCGACGAAGCGCCACGAGACCGGCAGCGACTTCACGATCGCGCCGATGTCGAGCACGCTCTGATGATTCGACATGTAGACGGCCGTCCGGGTCGCGGCGACGTGCTCGAGCCCGCTCGCCTGCACGCGGATTCCGCAGGTGGCGAGGATCCAGCCGATCCAGTTGCGCGCGACCCACACGATCGCCTCGCCGCTGAACGGAGCAACGATGGTGGCGAGCGCGCCCCAGAGGACGGTGTAGAGCGCGATCAGGAAGAAGCGGCCGGCGTAGCGCATGAATCGAGCGCGCAAACTAGCGCGCGTGCTTGACGCCCTTGGCGCGACCAACCAAGATGGCGCTCACACCTCGTGTTCCGTCGGAGTCGAAACGAAATGGCGAGCGTCAACAAAGTCATCGTTCTCGGAAATCTCGGACGTGATCCCGAGCTGCGGTACACGCCGGGCGGACAGCCGGTCGCGAACTTCACCGTGGCCACGAACGAATCGTGGAACAAGAAGGACGGCAGCGGGCGTGAAGAGCGCACCGAGTGGCACCGCATCGTCGCGTGGGGGCGCACTGCGGAGCTGTGCGCGCAGTACCTCGCGAAGGGACGCACGGTCTACATCGAAGGCCGTCTGCAGACGCGCGAGTGGGAAAACAAGGAAGGCCAGAAGCAGCGCACCACCGAGATCGTCGCGAACACGGTGCAGTTCATCGGCGGCGGCGCCGGCGCTGCCGGCGGAGGCGGTGCGCCGCGCGGCGGACCCGGCGCTGGCGGCGGCTCGCCGGCGGGTGGCGGCGGCTTCGACAGCGGTCCCCCGCCGGACGACGAGATTCCCTTCTAGGGGCCTCGCTCCGGCTAGTTCCCGTTCCGCAGGCTGCGTACGAGGCGGTCGATGGCGCTGCGCGCGTTCGAATCGAGCGCGTCGAACTCGACGGCCATGCCCGAGATGCCGTGCTCTTGCTTCGACTGCACGCGCACCACCCGGCCGGTCACGCGGATCGACTCGGCGCCGCCGGGAAGCTGGAACGACATCTCGACGGGCTCCTCGAGGCCGAGCGGATTCTCCGTCGCCACGAATACGCCGCCCTCGTTGATGTCCCGCGTGAACTCGGTGAACAGCTCGTCCACGCTCTCGTATTGCACCAGGATCTCGGCGCGCTCGCGCGCCGAGCGGCGTCGATCGGGTTCGAGAATCTGGCGCGACATGCCCGGTTTCTTCGGTGCCCGCGGGCGCCGTCTTTACCGGGACCATCGCGGCTCAACGATCGAGGTCGGGGCTGTGCGAGAGCTCCCCTTGCTCGCGCAGGCTCGCATAGCCGCGGTCGGCGACGATCACATGGTCGAGCACGGGAATGCCGAGGAGTGCGCCCGCGCGCGCGAGACGCCGCGTGATCTCGCGATCCTCTGCGCTCGGCGACGGGTCGCCGCTCGGATGGTTGTGAACGAGCACGAGCGCCGCGGCGGCCTCGCGCAGCGCGGGCCGGAAGACCTCGCGCGGGTGAACGAGGCTCGCCGTGAGCGTTCCCTGAGACGTGAGCACGCTGCGCAGCACGCGATGCCGAGCGTCGAGCAGGATGATGTGGAACTGCTCGGTCGCGGCGTCGCGCAGCCGCGCGTGGAAGTGACGGTGCACGTCTTCGGGCGAGCCGATGCGCTCGCCGCGCTCGAGCGGGCGGGCGGCGAGCCGGCGGCCCAGCTCGAACGCTGCGAGCAGCGTCGCGGCTTTGGCGGGGCCGATGCCGGCAGTCGCCGCGAGCTCGCTGGGCGACGCCTGCGCGAGGAGCGCGAGGCCGCCGGTGGCGAGCAGTTCGTGCGCGAGCTGTGTCGCAGCGCGCCGGCGCACACCGGTGCGCAGCAGGAGCGCCAGCAGCTCCGCGTCGGAGAGCGGGGCAGCGCCGTGCGCGAACAAGCGCTCGCGCGGCCGCTCGGGCGTGGCCTTCGCTTCGGTCATGGAAGATTCCCGGACGGGAACGCGGGGGGAGCTCGTTAGGGGAGCGCGCGGCAGCTCGCTTCCGCTTGGACGGCACGAGCGTATGCCGCGACGAATTCGTCGCGCGCGCTCTCGGGCGCGATCCACGCCTGAAGTGCCGCCTCGCTCGCGCCTGCCGGCGCGAGCGCCGCACTGAGCTCGCGCAGCGCGACGAGGAGCCCGCGCACCTCGGGAGCCCTCGCCACGGCGAGAGCGCGGGCCGCGGAGCCGTCGATGCGCAGGCGCGAGCCGTCGCGCAGCGCGATCTCTCCGCGCGGCGAGAGCGCGGCGAGTCGCTCGAGGGCGAGCACGACGTACGCATCGCTGAACGCTCCACTCGGCGCGAGCGCGCGGGCGAGCGCTTGGCTGCCGAGCGCGTCGCACAGCGTTCGCTCGAAGCTCTCCGCGCACGCGTCGAGGCTCCGGGCGCCGAGCCGCGCGAGCGCCCGGTGGACGCGTGCGAGTGCGCCGGCGCCGCCGTCCGCCGGCAGCCACTCGAGCGAGAGCCGGCCGACCCCGCGAACCGGCTCGCTCTCCTGCGCGAGCCGGAGCTCGCGCCCGTCCTCGCGGATCGTGAGCTCGAGCATCACGTCCGACGCGACGGGCTTCAGCGCGGCGCCCTCGATCGCGTTCCCGCGTAGGCCCGCGACCGCGGCCTCGATGCGCGCGTCGAACGCCGCGTCCGCCAGCACGAGGCGCCAGCCCTGCTCGGTGGGCGTCAGCCGCGCGCCCAGCGGACGATCGCTTCGCAGCGTGAGGCGCGAGCGGTCGGCGAGCTCGAGCAGCGAGATCGCGCGCAGCCCGGCCGGAAGCGGCGTCAACGCGATGCGCAGCGTCGACTCGGCGCGAAGCGCTGCCTGATCGATTTCGCGCTCCGCGAACCCCGGCAGCTGCGCGCGCACGACGACGCGATCGCCGTCGCCGGTGAGCGCAGCGGCCGGCAGCAGAGCGACGAGCGGCGCGACGCCGCGCGCGAGCGCGAGCTGGGCGCCATCCCGCAGGTACGCGAGCTCGAGCTGAGCGCCCGGAGGCGCCGTCTCGACGCGAAGCTCGCGCGCTGCGCGTGCGCCGTCGCGAAGCCCCGCGAGCGCCCGTGAAATGCGCCAAGGCGGCGGGCGCTCGGGCACGAGCGCGACGCGCTCCTCGGCAATCGCGGCGACCGAGAGCAGTGCGGTGAGCGTCAGCGCGAGCGCCCCGAGCGCGCGAAACCTGACGAGCCGGCGAAGCATTCGGCGACCCTATCACCGGCGGAAAACCTCCGCCGGAGAGCGGTCACTCGCGAGACGCGATCGTGCGTTGAAACTGCGCGACGATGCCGAACGCGCGCGGATCCGAGACGCCGCGCAGGCCGCGAATCACGCGCTGCGTGTGACCCGTGCGCGCGGCCTCGACCGAGACGGCCGCGAGCACGCGATCCCGCGATTCGAGCGGGATCGACTCGATCTCGGTCACGAAATCCGGCGGATTCGCGAGCGCGAGCTCCACCAGCTTGTTGCGGAAGGTCTGGCATTCCGTGTCGTGCGGCCGCGCGGCGCAGGCGCGGTGCACGCCCGAGACTTCCTCGAGCACGAGCGGATCGAAGCGGCGGCGGCTGCGCACGGGCGCCGGCACGAGTCGAATCTCGTGGTGCAGCGAGATCGGCTGCGTGGCGAACTGCGGCGGCACTGCAGGCTGCGCCGCGCGCGCCAGCGGCGCAGGCGACCACGGCAGCGTGACGTCGACCTGCACGCGCAGCGCGCTCGCAACGACGAACAGCACCGCCACGGCGCCGAGCGCCG
>DATBRS010000231.1:0-8991 GCA_036560185.1 Myxococcota bacterium | reverse complement strand
AGGTCTTTGCCGTCGATGCAACCGGATCCTGCACGCTGAAGGAGGATCTCGGCTACCCGACAGGTAAGGCGGACTTCTCGTTCGACGACCGACGGATGGCCTTCCACATGTCGCCGATCGACGCGCGCAGCGTGACGGAGGTGATGACTCGCCCCGAGCCGGAGCTCCGCCTCGACGTCTACGTCTACGACCTCGAGGCGCGCCAACTTCAGCGCCTGACGGATTGCCGGGACGCGAATTGTTACTACCCGGGCTTCCGCGAGAACGGAGGAGTCGTCTACATGCGGCAGGAATTGGGCGATGGCTCGTACAGCTTCGTCACGATCGAGTCGGACGCTTCGCAGCGGCGGTGAACCGGCGCCGGCGAAGGAACTCGCCGTCCGGCGTTCAGTCCGCAGAACTGGGGTAGCTCGAGGCAGAGTTCAGCGACCTGACGCCGGGCGGCGTGAGGCTGACGGCTAGTCCTGCTCTTCCTCGTCCTCGAAACCGGTCGCGGCGAACCAGGCGTCTTCGGAGCCGGACAGGACCAATACCACCGGCGACACACACGGACTCGGCAGGGCAACGTGCGCGATGATCAGCGAGTTGCCGCTGCGTGACGCAGGGAAGCCCTCCGTGATCACGCTCCGCTGGACGACCTGCCCCGCTTCCTCGGTCATGCACGCGACCGCGCCGCGAAATTCTTCTTCGTCGTTGATTCCGCGCAGCTCCTGCGGGACGGACGAATCGTCTTTGAACACCAGTCCCCTCACGTTCAGGATCAGATTGCCCGCCGTGTCGAGCCGGCCGACCACTCGCTTGATCTCCCAAGCGAACTCGTCGCCCTCGAATCCGCCCACCGGCGCGGCGTCGCCGACGAACGCACCGTCGACACCGAACATGCTGTGGAACGAGAGCAAAACGGGCGCGCGCCGTTGCCCTGTGCCTTCGCCTTCCACGCGATTCGAGATTCCACTAGTAAACGCGAGCATGCCGATCAACGTCATCGAGAAGATCTTCGTTCGGGACATCGTTCCCTCCTCTTCTCACCACCCCTCGAACTCAGTCGGCTTTCGAAGGCTGAAACCCGGGCATCGGCAGCGGGTTTCGCCAAGCCCTAGCCGGTCGCCGAGCCGAACCACCCTGCTCTGCCGACCGATTCGGACCCGTGTTGAGCCGGGACGGTCGTCGCATTGGAGGCGCCGCCCGGATTTGAACCGGGGATCAGGGTTTTGCAGACCCATGCCTTACCACTTGGCTACGGCGCCTCGCGGATCACCGAGGCGCGGAGCGCTGCCGGTGCTGCGGGCGGCGGAAGATGGCGGAGGGGGGCGCGCGCGTCGACTGGAATTCGAGACGCGTGAGCGCGCGGATCGTCAGCCGTGCTCTCGCGTTGCGTGATGGCTTGCACGCAAGAACCCCGCGGCGGAGCGCGCTTTCGCACGCCCCGCCGCGGGTCCTCATCCGCTCTACGGCTCGACCGAGTTTGCGCAGTGGCGCCCCGATTCCGACGAGGCGGCAGCTCGCGTCTTGGGAGCCGGAGCGGCGAGGCTGAAAATGTTCAGTCGTTCACTTCGTGATCGTGAATGTGCGAGTGGCTGGGATGCACGTACTTGCGCCCGATCCACAGGCCCGCGAGCCCGCCGAGCGCGCCGAGCACAATGGGGCCGAGCACGACCGCTACGACCGCGACGATGACGAGAACTTCGACCATGGGTCACCTCCAGTAGAGCCACCGGAGCGCCGCGTGCGACACGCGCGCGGCGCGATCCGGCGGCGGATTCGAGCGCGGCGGATGCCGCGCCCGGTCACTGGCCCGGCGGCGTCTCCTCCATCTGCGTTCCTCCCGATTTCGGCCGGTCGGCTCGCGATGCGAGGGATCCAACTTCGGAGCGGTGAAGCTCGTGGGTCGATCGGCGGTTGGCCGCGGCTCCTGGCGCCCGCGGTGTCGCTCACCTTACACCCCGACCCGCAACGGGCGAGATTTTTCTCGGCGGGGCCTACGTTCCGCGCATGCAGTGGTTGCTGGTGTTCTGCTTCGGAGGGGTCGGCGCGCTCTCGCGGGTTGCGATCGGTGCTGCGCTCGGGTTGCGCACCTTCCCGTGGGCAACTCTCGCCGTGAACTTCGCGGGCTGTCTCGCGATCGGGGCGCTGCACGAGTTTCTGTCGGTGCGCGTGGCGCTGTCGCCGCTCTGGCGCCCGGCGCTGATCGGCGGGCTGCTGGGCGGCTTCACGACGTTCTCGGCCTTCGGGCTCGAGACCTGGCAGCTGCTTCAGTCCGGGCGCACAGCTGCCGCTCTTCTATACGCGCTCGGGAGTGTCGTGCTCGGTATCGCGGCGGTCGCAGTGGGCATCGCGCTCGCTCGCAGCGCCGGCTAGCCGCGCGGCGCCGGACGCGGAGCCCCCCATGACGATCTCGTTCGACCCGCTCGTGGACGTGCGCCGCACGGACCCGTACCCGCTCTACCGCGAGCTGCGCGACTCCGCGCCGGTGTCGCGCGCCCCGCACGGCGAGGTCTACTCGGTCGCGCGCTACGACGACGTGCAGACGGTGCTGCGCACGCCCGAGCTGTATTCGTCGCGCGCGATGCTGACGGTGCTCCTCAACACCGGCCCCGATGCGAAGCTGCCGCTCACGCCGTCACTGCTGCTGTTCGCCGCGCGCCTGATGATCGCGGCGCGGCTGAATCCGTTCGTGATGTTCCGCCACCCGAGCCTGATCGCGTCCGACGGCGCGCGGCACGACGCGCTGCGCGCGATCGTGAATCGCGGCTTCACGCCGCGGCGCATCGCGAGCTGGGAGGCGCGCTCCCGCGCGATCGTCGCCGACTGCGTGGCGAAGCTCGACCGCGGCGAGCCCTTCGACCTGGTCGAGGATCTCGCGGTGCCGCTGCCGGTGACGATGATCTCCGAGATGTTGGGAATCGAGGCGGAGCGGCGGCGCGACTTCAAGCGCTGGTCCGACACACTGATCTCGGCCACGACCGGCGCCGGCCGCGCCGATCCGTTCGCGCCCGCGAACCTGTCGCAGTTCTTCGACCTGATCACGTACCTGTCGCGCGTCGCGCGCACGCGCCGCGACGCGCCGGCCGACGACCTGATCAGCACGCTCGTCTCCGATCGCGACGGCGCGGCGCTGCACCCGCAGGACGTGATGCAGTTCGTGACGCTGCTGCTGATCGCGGGCAACGAGACGACGACGAACCTGATCGGGAACTCGGTGAACGCGCTGCTCGATCATCCGGATCAGCTCGCGCGCGTGGCGGCGAATCCGGAGCTCGTGCCCGACCTGATCGAGGAGGCGGTGCGCTTCGATTCGCCGGTGCAGCTGGTGTTCCGCACCGCGACGGCGGAGTCGCAGCTCGCGGGCGTGCGCATTCCCAAGGGCGCGACGGTGGTCGCCCTGCTCGCCTCGGCGAATCGCGACGAGCGGCGCTTCCCGGACGGTGAGCGCTTCGACGTCGCGCGTCGTCCGCAGGGCCACTTCGGCTTCGGCTTCGGCAAACACTTCTGCCTCGGCGCTTCGCTCGCGCGGCTCGAGGCGCGCAGCGCGCTCGAGGCGCTCGTGCCGCGTCTCGGCCGGCTGCAGAAGAACGACGCGCAGCCGCCGCGGCTCGACTCGTTCCTCGTGCGCGGCCCGGCGCGCTTGCTGCTGCGCGCCGCGTAGCGCGCGTCACCCGAGCGCGGGCACGCGCTCTCTGCGGCCGCCGAGCGCGAGCGCGTAGCCCGCGCCGTCGGGCTCGATCGCGGCGAGCAGCTCGGCCTGCGCGCTGTGCGTGAAGCGCGCGAGCAGGCCGGCCGGCGCGAGCGCACGCTTCACGCGGCAGAGCAGCGCGCCGTCGCGCGGCGAGACGTGCAGGCTCGCGACATCGAGCGGCTCGCGCGTGCGATCCGAGAGCGCGAGCACGCCGCTCGCGAGCTCGATCTCGCGCACGAAGAACGCGGCCTCCTCGACGGCGATCTCGCCGCGGAAGTGGCGCAGCGTCACCACGAACTTCTGCTCGTCCGGGAGGTAGACGACGCTGCGATCGAAGTGCTCGCGCAGGCGGCGATGCAAGATCGGCTGCCCCTCGTGGCTCCAGCGGCCGTCGTGATGGAGCACGAGTCCGAACGGGGCCAGCTTTGCGGCTTCGCTCGCCTTCGGCTCGCTGCGCGCCGGGCTTTGCCCGGCTTGCGGCCGCTCGATCGAGGAATCCGTCACGAGCTGGTGTTAGTGCGTCCGAAGCTGAGGCGCTCGGTACTGCCGCCTCAGTGCGCCGCCCTGTCGGGGAGCGCCTCGGGCGTTGCGACGCCGCTCGTGGAGACGCGCCACACGCCGAGCAGGTCGTAGCGATTCCAAAGCACGATGCGGTCGGAGCCGTCGCGCTCGGGGTCGCGGTAGACCCACTTCTCGTTCCACTTCACGCCGAGCTCCTCGGTCGTGCGCGGATCGTTCACGCTGCCGATCTGGTCCGTCGGCGCACCCAGGCGGCGCGCCACCTCGCCTCTTCCAACTGCGGCAGCGCTCACCGGTCGCACTCCCCGCCGATCATGTTGATGAAGTCGAAGGTGGGGATGAGGTCGGCGAGCATCGCGCCGCGCACCATCAGCGGCAGCGGCGCGAGGTTGATGAAGCTCGGCGGGCGGCAGCGCACTTTCACCGGCTGCGCGCTGCCGTCGCTGACGAGGTAGAAGCCGAGCTCGCCGTTCGCCGACTCGATCGCCTGGTACGCCTCGCCGGCCGGAACCATCGGGCCCTCGGTGACGGCTTTGAACTGCTGGATCAGCTCTTCCATCTTGTTGAAGACCCGGCCCTTCGCCGGCCAGCGCACGCGCGGATCGTCGACATTGACCGGCCCCGGCCCGGTCTTCTCGAGCGCGACCAGGCACTGCTCGACGATGCGCAGGCTCTGGTTCATCTCCTCGACGCACACGAGGTAGCGGTCGTAGTTGTCGCCCACCTCGCCGACCGGCACGTCGAAGTCGATCTGGTCGTAGACGAGGTACGGCTCGTCCTTGCGCACGTCGAGCGGAACGCCGACCGAGCGCAGGATCGGGCCCGTCACGGCGTACTTGATGCAGTCCTCTTTCGAGATGACCCCGGTGCCCTTCATGCGGTCGACGAAGATGCGGTTCTGCGTGACGACGTCGTCGAAGTCCTTCAGCAGCTCGCGGATCTTCACGATCTTCTCGCGCGCGGCTGCCGCGAAGCCCGGCGCCATGTCGTGCTTCACGCCGCCGATGCGGATGTAGTTGGAGGTGACGCGCGCGCCGCACAGCATCTCCTGCAGATCCCAGATCAGCTCGCGCGCCTCGATGCCGTACAGGAACGGCGTCATCGCCTGCAGCTCGAGGCACGCGGCGCCGGTGCGAGTCAGGTGGTCGCCGAGGCGCGAGAGCTCGCTCGCGAGCACGCGCAGCCACTGGCAGCGCTCGGGCGTCTCGATCTGCAGCAGCTTCTCCACCGCCAGGCAGAAACCGAGGTTGCACAGGATCGCCGAGTTGTAGTTGAGGCGATCGGTGTACGGGATGCACTGATACCACGAGCCGCTCTCGCACTCCTTCTCGAAGCCGCGGTGCAGGTAGCCGACGTGGATGTCGAGATCGACGACCTGCTCGCCGTCGAGCTCGATCACGAACTTCACGGTGCCGTGGGTCGCCGGATGCGACGGCCCCATGTTCAGGATCTGATGCTCGCTGTGCAGATCGCCGCGCTGATCCTGATCGGGGCTCAGCCGCGCGTGAAGGTGCAGATCTGTCGCCATGGTTCGAGCGTCCCTAACGAGTCGGGGTCAGTTGAGTCGGGTCAGTTGCGCGGCCCGACGAGCGGTTGCCGCCGTTCCTTCGGATAGTCCTTGCGCAGTGGATGGCCCTGGAACTCCTCGTACAACAGGATCCGCCGCAGATCCGGGTGGCCGAGGAAGCGGATCCCATAGAGATCCCACACCTCGCGCTCCATCCAGTTCGCCGAGGGCCAGAGCTCGCACAGCGTCGCGATCTCGGGCGCGCGCTCGCCGACGCGCGCCTTCACGCGCAGGCGCTTGTTCTTCGCGAGCGAGTAGAGGTGGTAGACCATCTCGAAGCGCGGCTCCTCGCCGAGATAGTCGACGGCCGTGACATCGGTGAGCATGTCGAACTGACACTCGGCGTCGTCGCGCAGGAAGCGCATCACGTCGACCAGGCGCGCGGGATCCACGAGCGCGGTGGCGTCGCCGAGGTTCGCGTGCGTGCTCTGTAGCGCGGCGCCGTGCGCCTCGATCAATCGCTGCAGCGCGCGCGAACCGAAGTCTTCCATGCGTGCGCCTTCCTGCCCGTCTCTACTTCTGCGCGGGCGCCGCGTGCTGGCGGTCGTACTCGCTGCGGATGAACTCGAGGCGGCGCTTCAGCATCGGCTCCGGCACGAGCAGCTGCTCCTTCGTGTAGAGCATGTCGGGCCGCGTGAAGGCGCCGAGCTCCACCTCGCGGCTCATCACGATCGCCTCTTCGGGGCACGCCTCTTCGCACAGGCCGCAGAACATGCAGCGCGACATGTCGATGTCGAACTCGAGCGGGTAGCGCTCGATGCCCGAGTCGACGAGCTCGCCGGGCACGATCGTGATGCAGTCGGTCGGGCAGGCGAATTCGCAGAGCCCGCAGGCCACGCACTTCGGCTTGCCGTTGTCGAGCTGCACGAGCACCGGCTGACCGCGGAAAGCGTCCGAGAAATCGAGGCGCTCTTCGGGGTACTGCACGACGAAGGCGGTGCGCTTTCCGGAGATGAAGCCGCCGAGGTTCCGGAAGAAGTGCGCGCTCGTGATCCAGAGGCCCTTCACGATCATCGGCAGATACAGACGCTCGACCCAGGTCAGCTTCTCGTGGCGGCGAACTTTTACGACGCGAGCGGTCATGACGGGCGCGCACAGTAGCGGAGTGAATTTCGCGCCGCTGGCGATTTCCCGCGGCTTTCGCGCGCTTACGAGGCCGGGCTGCGAGCCGCGGCGCGCGCGGCTTCACGCGTGCGCGCGAGCTCGCGCGCGAGCGCGGCGTCGTGCGGCGCGAGCGCGGCCGCGCGCTCGAGCTGCGTCACGGCGCGCTCCAGATCGCCCGCCGCGCGCCACGCACGCGCGGCCTGCCGCAGCGGGCCGGCGCGCTCGGGCGCGAGCCCGCTCGCGGCCTCGAAGGCGCGCGCCGCCGCCGCGTGCTCGCCGAGCGCGAGCTGCGCCTGCGCGAGCGCGAGCTGGGCGTCGGCGCTCGGCTCGAGCGCGAGCGCGCGCGCGGCCTGCTCGCGCGCGGCCTCGTTCGCGCCCGCGCCGAGCATCGCCTGCGCGACTGCGAGCCGATCTCGGCCGCGCTCGCGCCCCGTGAAGCGCAGGCCGTCGAGCGCGCTGCGCGCCGCCGCGAAATCGCGCGCGCGCATCGCGCGTTGCCAGCCGTCCTCGAGCAGCACGCCCGCGAGATTCGCGCCGAGCGCGACCGCGCACAGCGCCCACGCCGCGCGGCCGAGCCAGCTCGCGCGCGCGCTCGCCGCCTCCGGCGCGTCGGGCTGGCTCTGGATCAGCACTCGCGCGATGGGCCCGCGCAGCTTCCAGATCGCGCCGTCGAGCACGAAGTGATGCAGGTTCGCGACCGCGGCCACGAGCACGAGGATGCCGGCGTCCGGCGAGAGCACGCCGAGGCCCGGCTGCCAGAACACGAGCAGCGGCAGCGTCCAGACCAGCGCCCCGGCGGCGGTCGCCTTCGCCCAGAACGCCGGCAGGCTGCGCTGCGCGCCGGACTGGCGCGCGAAGTACGCGGTGACCCACAGGTACTGCGCCGCGTGGGAGAGCGCGATCCACATGAAGTAGTAGTTGTTATTGCGCCAATCGAGCACGTCGACGGACTGGAACCAAGCGAAGTGAAGCGCCGCGTACGGCAGCGTGAACCAGAGCGCCTGGGCGAGCCAGAGCGCCAGCACCGGTGCGAGGCTGCGCAGCGAGGCGCGCCGCAGCAGCAGCGCGGCGCTGACCGCGAGCGCGCCGAGCTGCGCGGCGCACAGCGCCGGCGCGAGCACGGCCACGAAGCCCGCCGGGATGCCGAGCGGCGCGAAGCGAATGCCGGCGGCGCCTCCGTACTGATCGGCGGCGCGCACGCCCACGCCGGCGCTGTGCGAGACGACGGCGACCAGCAGGAACGAGAGCACGAACGAGGCATAGAGCCAGCGCTTCTCGGCCCCGTCGATCGCGACGCCGCGGCGGCGCAGGAACATCACCGCGAGCCCGTAGTTCTGGCCGGTGTAGTGCCACGGGCTCCAGGTGAAGTAGAGCGTGACGAGGAAAGTGCCGAGCGCGGGCGAGAACAGCGCACCGGCGAACGCGCCGGCCAGCGCGAGCGTCGCCCAGATCGAGAAGAGCGCGTAGGCGCGGCGGTCGCGCGCGCGCTCGTAGACGCGCAGCAGCGTCGCGCCGTAGTGCGGCACGCTGACCGCGAGGAACGCGAGGCCGAACACCAGGCCGGGCTGCGCGAAGCGCAGCTCGCGCCCGAAGCCGAGCAGCAGTGCGAACAGCGCGGCGTAGAGCACGCCGCAGCCGAGCAACAAGTCGCTCCAGCGTCCGAACAGCCAGCCGCCGCCGGCGCGCGCGCTCGTGGCAGCCGCGGCGCTCATCGGGGTGGCGCCGCGCCAGAGCCCGGCCCGATCAAGCGCGCGAGGCGATCGCGCTGCGCGCGCAGATCGGCATCACCGGGACGCAGCGCGAGGGCGCGCTCGAGATGCGGCAGCGCGCGCGGACCGCGTCCGGCGGCGAGCCAGGCGCGCGCCGCCTCGGCGTGCAGGTCCACGCGCTCGGGCGCTACGTCGAGGGCGGTCTCGAGAGCCTCGGCCGCGTCGGCAAAGCGGCCCTCGGCAGCGTTCAGTCTCGCCCACAACAGCTCGGCCTCGAGCGTCGGCGCGAGGAAGCGCGCGCGCTCGAGCTGTGCGCGTGCAAGGGCGAGCTCGCGCCGCTCGAGGTGCGCCGCGGCGAGCGCTGCGCGCGCGGCACCGCTGTCGCGGCCGAGCGCTGCGAGGCGCGCTTGGCTGGC
>DATBRS010000230.1:0-35798 GCA_036560185.1 Myxococcota bacterium | reverse complement strand
TCCGCGGTGCGTGCGGCCGGGCAGCGCGTCGCCGCGATCCGCGCGAACGCGGCGAAGGATTGGCACGACGCGACGCCCGCCGAGATGGTGGTGCCCACGACGATCGCCGACGAGCACGCCACCAACCCCTTCATGCGGGCGGGCAGCGTCGACGAGCTCGGCCGGCGCCGCGCCGCGAAGGACGCGTTCTAGGCCGCGCCATGGACGAGACCGCGCCGCCGCCGGGTGTGCCCGCCACGCGCCATCGCCACCGCGTCCCGTTCTACGAGACCGACGCGATGGGCCTCGTGCACCACGCGAACTACGTGCGCTTCCTCGAGCTCGCGCGCATCCGCTGGATGGACGAGCACCACCGCCCCTATCGCGAGTACGTCGCCGAGGGGTTGCACTTCGCGACGACGCGCGTCGAGCTCGACTACCGGCGCGGGCTGCGCTTCGACGACGAGGTCGAGATCGTCGTCTGGCTGGCGTGGGCGCGCGGCGCGTCGCTGCGCATGGAGTACGTGCTGAGCCTCGCGGACGACGTCGTCGCGCGCGGCGCGACCGAGCACGCGATGATCGACACGAGCGGGCGCGTGCGCCGCATCCCCGAGACGCAGCGTCGTGCGATGGCGAGCGTCGCCGCCGAGCGCGCGGCGGGCAGCGCCTGATGACTCGTGCCAGGAGATCGCGATGACCGCCCCGCCCCTCACGCCTCGTCTGCTCGAGCTGGCGGCGCGCGCCGCCGCGCTGTTGCAAGCGCAGCGCGAGAGCGTCGGCGTATGCGAGGGCGCCGCGGGCGGCCTCGTGAGCGCCGCGCTGCTGTCGGTGCCCGGCGCGAGCAACTACTTCGTCGGCGGGGGCGTGATCTACACGCTGGCCGCGAGCCGCGCGTTCATCGCC
Organism: Myxococcota bacterium; assembly: GCA_036560185.1. GTDB lineage: Bacteria > Myxococcota_A > UBA9160 > UBA9160 > UBA6930 > VGRF01. The sequence goes on along the minus strand of DATBRS010000230.1, from coordinate 34,916 downwards.
GGCGCCGTGAAGCCGCCGGAGGGCCTGCGCGGCGCGAGCGAGCCATGGGCGCTGCATCTGGCGCGCTCGGCCGTGGTGAAGCTCGGCGCGAACTGGGGGATCGGCGAAGGCGGCGCCGCCGGCCCGACCGGCAATCGCTATGGCGACCCCGCCGGCCACGCGTGGGTCGCGATCGCCGGCGCGCGCGAGGCGACGCGCCGCGTGCTCACGGGCGACGACGATCGCGTGCGCAACATGGCCGCGTTCGCGGAGGCGGCACTCGAACTGCTCGTCGAGACGCTCGAGGCGGACGCCGCGGAGGCCTGAGCGGACGCCGATCGGGATCGACGCAACTCGTGGCCCTAACGACTCCAGCGCTCGATCGTGCGCCGCATGCGGCCGCCCAGCTGGCGCTCGGCCCAGCCGCTCACGCGCTGGATCGCGTCGAGCACCTCCCCCTGCCCCGACCAATGCGCGCGCACCACGTCCGGGTGCACGCGATTCACGAGGCGCGAGACGGTGAGCGCGAGCACGAGCGCGTCGTCGAGCAGCCCGATCGGGCCGAACAGGAACTCGGGCAGCAGGTCGATGGGCGAGAGCACGTACGCGACCCCCAACACCGCCATCGCCTTGTCGCCGGGCCGCACGCGCGAATCGCGCAGCAGGCGCAGCACGAGCACCACGAGATCGGGCAGCGCGAACAGCGCGTCGCGCAGATCGGGGCTCGCGCCGGGCAGCGGCCTGCGCAGCGCGGCGCGCCAGCGGTCGTAGACGCGCCGCTCGCGCGCGCTCAGGTCGATCTCGACGACGGGCTCGGAGGAGGTCACGCGCGCAGTCTATCGGGGCCCGTCGTGAACGAACGCCCCTACACGAACGGGTTCTTGCGCTCGCGGCGGCCGGCTTCGAGCAGCTTGTCGATCGCGATCTTCACGCCCGCGACGCGCGCTTCGACCTTCGCGTCGTCCTCGTTTGCGCTGCCGACGAAGCGGATCGGAGCGCCGAGATGGATGCGGTACTTCACCGGCAACGGCAGGAGGCCGAGCGGCCCGAGCAGCGGGAACGTGGGCGTGATCGGGAACGCGGGCATGCCGAGCAGCTTCGCCAGCGGCTTGATGTCGAACAGCCCGGGCGCCTGCTCCTCGGAGCCGACGATGCCGACGGGCACGATCGGCGTTCGCGTCTCGAGCGCGAGGCGCGCGAAGCCCGTGCCGAAGCGCTGCAGGCGGTAGCGCTCGCGGTAGGGCTTGTTCATGCCGCGCACGCCTTCCGGGAACACCATCACGCACTCTTCCGCGTCGATCAGCGCGCGGAAGTTCTCTGGTGTGCCGACCAGGTTGCCGCCGCGGGTCGCCATCTCGCTGACGAACGGGAGCCGCGGGATCCAGTATTCGCCGAGGCCGCGCGCGAGCCGCGGCGGCTCGGATTCGAGCAGCAGCGCGACGCCGAGCATCGCGGCGTCGAAGGGCAGCTGGCCGGCGTGATTCGCGATCAGCAGCACGCGGCCCTCGGGCACGTGCTCGAAGCCGCGCGCCTCGACGCGGAAGTAGTGCCGGTACAGCAGCGCCGCGAGCAGCAGCTGGCTGTGCGCGGCGCGCGGCTCCATGCCGAAGCGGTCGACGCCGTACTCGTTCAGCGACGAGGGGATGCGCGCGAGCCGCTTGCCGATCTCCGCGTCGAGCTCGCGCACCGAATCGGGCAGCGCGCGCGCGAGCAGGCGCGCGATCTGCTCGAGCACGCGCGCCGCGTCGCTCGCGACGCCCGCCTCGCTCACGGCTCGCTCCTGCGCTCGCGATGCGCGGCGAAGATTTCCTTCAGCGAGAACAACGGCTTCCAGCCCGTGGCTTCGACGAATGCATCGCCGGAGACGGTGACCGGAAACTTGAGGTAGTCGATCGCGCCCTCCGGCCACGGCAGCAGCCCCGTCGCGAAGCCGGCGCGGATCCACGGGCGCATCGCGAACTCCGGCATCGCGAACGGCTCGCTACGCATCTCCGCGATCGCGGTGCGCAGCGGCACCTGCCCCGAGCCGATCACGTTGAAGATGCCGCGCACCTCGCGCGTGAGGGCGAGCGCGATCGACTCGGCCCAGTCCGCCTCGTGAATCACCTGCATGAGCGGGTCGTAGCCGAGCACGGTGGGCGGACGCAGCCGGCGCAGATAGTCGGCGAGCATCCCGGTCGAATGCGGACCGAGCACGTGCACCGGGCGCAGCACGGCGGTGCGCACGTCGGCGACGCGCCAGACGAACGCGCTCGCGAGCGCGTCGACCTCGACGCGGTCGCGGATCTCGGGATAGCTGCGGCTCGCGGAGAGCGGCTCGTCCTCGCGCATGTAGAGCGGGTTCTCCGGCGCCGCGCCGTAGACCGTGCTGGTGGAGATCACCACGAGCTGCCGCACGCCGAACGCCGCGCAGTGATCGAGCAGACGCTTCGTGCCGCGCACGTTCACGTCGTGCCGCGCGCGCGCGTCGCCGCGCATGTCGCGCCGCACGCCGAGGTGAACGACGGCCGCCGGTCGCTCGCTGCGCATCACCTCCTCGAACTCGCGCTTGCGCAGATCGGCGACGTGGGTCGCGATCTCGCGCGGGCGGCCGGCCCACGCGCTCGCGTCCACACCGCACACCGTCCAGCTCGCGGCGAGTCGCCGCGCGAGCAGCCGGCCGAGGGGGCTGGCGATCCCGGTGATCAGGATTTTCCGCATGGCTGACCTCGACTCTGGCCCTGGGACCCGACGCAAGCGAGCGAAAAACATCGGCTAATGGCGGAAGTGGCCTGAATCTACGGGGAAGCGCTCTTCCTCTCGCCGAATCGAGTCGGTAAGGTTGGCTCGCCGCTCACCCCCCGGGGCCGGGACCGGCGCATCCGACGCGCCCTTCAGAGGATGGGCTTGGCCGAATCCGCACCGCAGTATGAGCCGATCAAGATCCCGCTGAGCGAGCCCGCGCACGGGCTCGACTCCGTGACGGGGCGGCTCGGCGTTCCCGAGTGGTGGCCGACCGGCGCGCGCGTCTCGGTCGTGATCGCGCAGGCGTCGATGGACGAGGACCCGCTGCTCGACACGCTGCAGAAGGCGCTGACCGAGCGGAAGTTTCTGACGCTGCGCTTCCCGATGCCGTACATGGTCGCGGAGAAGAAGAAGCCCGACGAGCCGCTCGTGATGGTGCGGACTTATCAGGCCGCGATGCAGGTGCTCTCGCAGGATCCGAGCGCCGCGCCCGCCTACGTGTTCGCTGGCGGCAAGAACGCCGGCGCGATCTCCGCGGCCCACGCCGCGACGCGGCGCATGCGCATCCAGGGCCTGTTCTTCCTCGGCTATCCGCTGCACAAGCAGGGCCGCCCGAAGGACGTCCGCGACGAGCGGCTCTACCGAATCATTACGCCGATGCTGTTCGTGCAGGGCTCGAAGGATCGCCAGTGCGAGCTGCCCGCGCTGCGCAAGACGCTGACGCGCGTCGGCGCGCCGGTGCAGCTGCACGTCGTCGAAGAGGCGGACCACTCGCTGCACGTCCCGAAGAAGGGCCACCGCACGCAGGACGAGGTGAATCGCGAAGTGCTCGCGGTGCTCGAGACGTGGGTGCGCAAGACGCTGGGGAACGCGTAGCGCGCGCGCTCCGCGCGACTCGCCGCGCCGCGCGACGATGCCGTGGCACACGCTCTCTCCCGCCTCGCAGATTCGTGTCGGCCGCGTGCTCGCCTTCACCATCGCGGGCCGCTTGCTGGCGGTCGGCCGCACCGCGACCGGCTACTTCGCCGTCGACGGCATCTGCCCGCACGCGGGCGGCAGCCTCGGCGAAGGCGACGTGGAGAACGAGTGCGTGATCTGTCCCGTGCACGGGTACGCGTATCACGTGCGCTCGGGTGAAGGCCTCGACGACGGAGCGCGCGTACGGGTCCACCGCGTCGAACTCGACGGCGACGTGCTGAGAGTCGAGCTGCCCGATTGACCCGACTCCATCTCGATCTCCGCGACACACTCAACCTACGCACGTGGTCGGAGCGGCTCGAAGCCGCTCCGACCGCGCCCTCGCGAAAAACCGTGTCGCGCGCTTCTCGAGCCGAGGAGCGCCTTGCGGCGGGCCGGGGGCTGCGGAGCGCAAATCAAGCGGAGCGAGGCCCCGCGACAATGCGCGCACGAAGTGCCGCGCACCGCGGCCAGCCGACTCCGCCGCCGTCTCCAAACAGGGCCGAGTGAGCCATTGCGCGCAGCAGCCCCGGCCCGCCGCAAGGCGCGGCGCCCGCGTAAAGCGACACCACAGCTCTCAACGAGCCTTGCGCTCCCCACATCCCTCGCACGAACCTGCCCCTCGCGGAGGCCGTGCATGAGCGATCTCTACTTCCAGCAGCTCGCGGTCGGCGAGATGCAGAACTTCGCGTACCTGATCGGCAGCCGGGCGACGCGCGAATGCTTGCTCGTCGATCCGGCCTGGGCGGTGGACGCGCTCGTCGATCGCGCCGAGGCAAACGGCATGCGGGTCACGGGCGCGCTCGTCACGCACTACCACCAGGATCACGTCGGCGGCCGCATCTTCGGCATGGAGATCGAGGGGCTGGCGAAGCTGATGGCGCGCGCGCCGGCGCCGGTGCACGTCCACGCGCACGAGGCCGAGGGCGTGCGCAAGGTGACGGGACTCTCCGAGAGCGACCTCGTGCGGCACGAGAGCGGCGACGCGCTCCAGCTCGGAACGATCACGGTGCGCTTCATCCACACGCCCGGACACACGCCCGGCTCGCAGTGCTTCCTGGTCGAGGAGGCCGGCGCGCCCGGCAAGCTCGTCAGCGGCGACACGCTCTTCCTCGGCAGCTGCGGCCGCGTCGACCTGCCCGGCAGCGATCCTGCGCAGATGTACGACAGCCTGCACAACAAGCTGAAGCGTCTGCCCGACGAGACGGTGCTCTATCCGGGCCACCACTACTCGGCGGAGCCGTACGGATCGATGGGCGAGCAGAAGCGCCGTAACACCTATCTGCGAGCGGCCTCGCTCGACGACTTCCTGATGTTCATGGGCGCCTGAGCCGCGTGTCCGCCCCGGCCCCGCTCGCGCTGTCCACGGTCGCGCTCTACGCGCTGCCGGGCGCCGGCGTCAGCTTCATCTACACGCTCTTCATGGTGATGTACCTGAAGTTCGCGACGGACACGCTGCTGGTGTCGCCGTACGCGATGGGCGGGATCTTCTTGGCGGCCAAGGTCTGGAACGCCTTCGCGGATCCATTCGTCGGCAACTGGAGCGATCGCACCCGGAGCCGCTTCGGCCGGCGCAAGAGTTGGCTGCTCGGGGCTGCCCTGCCGATCGTGCTGTTCACCTGGGCGGCCTGGTCACCGCCGGAACCGCTCACTCCCGCGGCCGAGATCGCCTGGGTCGCGATCGCGGTGATGGGCTTCTACACCGCGTTCACCGCCTTCGAGGTCCCGCATGCCGCACTCGGCGCCGAGCTCACTCAGGACCCGGCGTCGCGCAATCGCGTGTTCGGCACGAAGTACTTCGTGCGCTCGCTCGGCCTGATCGCCGCGCTCGTGTTCGGAACCGGCGTCGTGCTGAACGCCGCGACCGCGCGCGGAGGCGCCGCGACGCTGGCGCTCGCTTCGGGCGTGACGACGGCCGCGCTGATCGGGATCGCGGTCGCGCGCCTGCCCCGCGAGCGCCCCGACTATCAGGGCCGCGGCGGCGTGAACCTGCGTCGCGCGCTCGGGGACGTGTGGCGCAACCGCGACGCGCGCTTGCTGCTGATCGCGCTGTTCGTCGAGGCAGTCGGCCTCGGCGGGCTCACCGTGCTCGTCCCCTACGTGACGCAGTACGTGATGCTGCGCGAGGACCTCACGCAGGCGATGCTCGGTGTCTACATGGGTTCGACGTTCCTCGCGATCCCCGTGTGGGTGCTGCTGGCGCGGCGCATCGAGAAGAAGAAGCTCTGGCTGTTCGCGATGGTCCAGGGCGGCGTCGGCTTCGGCATCCTGTTCTGGCTCGGCCCCAACGACTGGCCGCTGATGGCGCTCTCCTCCGTCATCGCCGGCAGCGCCGGCGCCTGCGGCAACTCGATCGGTCAGTCGCTGAAGGCCGACCTGATCGATCTCGACGAGCTCAACACCGGCGAGCGCAAGGAGGGCGCGTACTTCGCCGCCATGAGCTTCGTCTCGAAGCTCGGGAACGCGCTGCTCGCGAGCGCGGCCGCGTTCACGCTCGGCTTCATGAACTTCGTGCCGAACGCGGAGCAGAGCGCCGAGGTGCGCTTCGCGCTCGTCTGCCTGATGGGCGGCGCGCCGCTGGTCGGCTACGCGATCGGCGCGCTGGTGTTCTCGCGCTTCTCTTTCTCGCATGCCGAGCACGCGCGCGTGCGGGCCGAACTCGACGCGCGCACGGCGGCACAACCCCCTGAATCCGGCCGGAGGACGCTCGAGCCCCTCTCGGCTCCGGGCCGGCAGCCGGCGCGCAAAGCGACGTAACGCCCCGATTCGCAGCGGCTTTCCGAACGTGGCGCGTTGAAGGCCCTCACCCCGTCCGTTACCGTGCGCGCCGCTTTTCGGCCCCCCGCTGGTGCTTCTTCGCGCGTCCGTCGCGCCCTGTTGCCGTGGGGTCCGAGCGAACCCCTCACGGAGAACGAGCACCATGAAGATTCTGGTTTGCTTGAAGCAGGTGCCGCATCAGGACGCGCGCCTCGACATCGCGGGCGATGGCGCGTGGATCAAGGAAGACGGCATCAAGTTCGAGATCAACAGCTACGACAGCTTCGCGCTCGAAGAAGCCCTGCGGCTGAAGGACGCTGGCGCCGCGACCGAGGTGATCGTCACCTCGATCGGTCCGGATCGCGTGACGCAGGCGCTGCGCACCGCGCTCGGCATGGGCGCCGATCGCGCGGTGCACGTGAAGGACCCCGCGGTCGAGGGCAGCGACGCGCTCGGCATCGCGCGCACGCTCGCCGCGGTCGCGAAGAGCGTCGCCTGCGACGCCGTGTTCCTCGGCCTGATGAGCGACGACAGCAACGCCTCGGCGGTCGGCCCGATGATCGGCGAGCTGCTCGGCGTGCCGAGCGCGACCGGCGTGGTGAAGGAAGAGAAGACCGCGAGCGGCTTCCGAGTCGAGCGCGAGCTCGAAGGCGGCGCGCTCGAAGTGGTCGAGCTGAATACGCCCTGCGTGCTCGCGGTGCAGACCGGCCTCAACCAGGTCCGCTACGCGTCGCTGAAGGGCATCATGGCCGCGAAGAAGAAGCCGATCGACGTGAAGACCGCCGCCGATCTCGGCCTCGCGGGCAAGGTCGGCGCCGGCGCGGCGAAAGTGAAGATCACAAAAATCTACGCGCCGCCGAAGGGCACGGGCGCGCAGATCCTGAAGGGCTCGGCGGACGAGGTCGTCGCGGGTCTCGTGGGCAAGATCAAGGAGCTCGGCCTTCTCTGAGGAGAACGCCGAAGCGGGAGAACCAGAGCGATGACGATTCTCGTCGTAGGTGAGATCCAGAAGGGTGCGGTGCGCGAGGCCAGCTACGAGCTGATCGCGTTCGCCAAGAAGATCGGTGGCGAGGTCAAGGGGCTGATCATCGGCAGCGGCTGCGGCGCGCAGGCCGAGGCCTTCGCGAAGAAGGGCGCCGGCAGCGTGTACGTGGCGGACGACGCCGCGCTCGCGAACTACAGCGTCGACGCCCACACGCGCGTGATCAAGGCGGCGGTGGCGGCTTCGGGCGCGAGCACGGTGCTGATCTCGAACACGCCGTCGGGCTGGGACGTCGCCTCGCGCATCGCCGCCGGGCTCGACGCCGGCTTCGTGTCGGACGCCTTCAACTACGCCGACGGCGCCTACGTGCGGCGCGTGTTCAACGGCAAGCTCGACGCCCGCATCGTCTCGAGCGCAGCCCTCACCGTCGTCACCGTGCAGCCCGGCGCGAACAAGGCCTTCGAGGGCTCGGCCGACGCCAAGATCGAGAAGCTCGCGGTCGACCTCTCCGGGCTCTCCGCGAAGTTCGTCGAGACCAAGGTCGCGGCGGCGAAGGGCCACGATCTCACCAAGGCCGAGATCATCGTCTCCGGCGGCCGCGGCGTCGGCGCTCCGGAGAAGTTCAACGAAGTGATCAAGCCGCTCGCGGATGCACTCGGCGGCCAGATGGGCGCGTCGCGCCCGGTGGTCGACGCCGGCTGGCTGCCCCACGAGTACCAGGTCGGCTCCTCGGGCCAGATCGTCACCCCGAAGCTCTACATGGCGTGCGGCATCAGCGGCGCGATCCAGCATCTGGTCGGCATGAAGGGCGCGAACTTCATCATCGCCATCAACAAGGATCCCGACGCGCCGATCTTCGAAGTCGCACAGCTCGGCGTGGTCGGCGACCTGTTCGAGATCGTGCCCAAGCTGACGGCCGCGGTGAAGGCCGCGAAGGGAGCCTGAGGCGATGCCGGATACGTCCGATTTCCGTAACGGCATGCGGCTGGAGATCGACGGCGATCCCTGGGTGATGACGTACTTCCAGCACGTGAAGCCCGGCAAGGGCGGCGCGTTCGTGCGCACCAAGATCAAGAATCTGCGCACCGGCAAGAGCGTCGACCGCACCTATCGCGCGGGTGAGCGGGTGGTCGAGGCCGACGTCGAAGATCGCACGATGGAATACCTCTACGCCGAGGCCGACGGCATCGTGTGCATGGACAAGCAGAACTTCGAGCAGATCACGATCCCGCTCTCGCAGGTCGGCGACGCGAAGAACTACCTGCAGGAGAACGCCGAAGTCTCGGTGATCCTCTACAAGGGCCAGCCGATCAACATCGAGATCCCGTCGTTCGTGATCGCCAAGGTCGTGCGCACGGATCCCGGCATCAAGGGCGACACGGCGTCGGGCTCCACCAAGCCGGCGACGATCGAGACGGGCGCGACGGTGCTGGTGCCGCTCTTCATCAAAGAGGGCGAGAAGATTCGCGTCGACACGCGCACGGGCGGGTACGTGGAGCGTGTGACGGCGTAGGCGCCGGGGCTGCACGTGCTCCGCGCGAAGCGAGGCGGAGATGCGGGGCGAGCAACTCTCGCGGCAGTGGAAGCTGATCCAGCTGCTCGCGAAGGCGCATTACGGCGTGGTCGCGGACTCGCTGGCGGACGAGCTCGAGTGCAACCGGCGCACGATCTATCGCGATCTCGACGCGCTGATGTTCGCCGGCTTCCCGATCACGAGTGAGCGCCGCGCCGGGCGCGTCTTCTACCGCGTGATCGACGGCTTCCGGCTCGGCGACACGCCCTTCACGCCCGACGAGCTGCTGGCGCTCGGCTTCAGCGAAGACTTGTTGCGGAGCCTCGAGGGCACGGTCTTCCACGACTCGATCGAGTCCGCGCTCGCGAAGATCCGCGCGAGCCTCGGGCCGGAGCTCGCGGACTTCCTGGCGCGCCTGCGCGAGTCGTTCCGCGTGCTGCCCGGCCCGCACAAGAACTACGCCGACCTCGCCGACGTGATCCGCACGCTCAACGAAGCCGTGCTCGCGCGGCGCACGGTGCGCATGAAGTACACGACGGCGCGCACGGGCGAGACCGCGGCGCGCGCGTTCGACCCGTATCGCGTCTGGTACCGGAACGGCGGACTCTATGCGATCGGGCACGACCACAAGTCGGGCGAGCTGCGCACCTTCGCGATCGACCGCATCAAGGCGCCGGAGCTGACGCCGCAGCGCTTCACGATCCCGGCCGACTTCGACTTCGAAGCGCGCGCGGCCTCGGCCTTCGGCGTCGTGATCGAGCCGCCCGAGCGCGTGCGCATTCGCTTCGCCGCACGCCGCGCGTTCTACGTGCGCGAGCACGACTGGCACCCATCGCAGAAGATCGTTCGGCTCGCGAACGGCGAGATCGAGCTGGGCATGGACGTCGGCACCGGAGACGAGCTCGCGAGCTGGGTGCTCTCGTTCGGCGCGGACGCGGAGGTGCTCGAGCCCGCAACGCTGCGCGCTCAGGTGGCCAGCGAGCTGCTGCGCGCGCGCACCCAGTACGGTGAGCCCGCGCGAGCGAGGAGGAAGCGATGAGCGAGCCGGCACCCGCGACGAGCGCGAGCGCGGGGGGCGACCGCGCGCTCGACCCGGTGTGCGGCATGCGCGTCGCCCGCGACGGCCCGCACCAGTGGAGTCATCAGGGCGAGCTCTACCACTTCTGCAACCCGCGCTGCCTCGCGCGCTTCCAGGCGGAGCCCGCGCGCTATCTCGCGCCGAGCCCCGTCTCGCCGGCAGAGGCCGCGGCCGACACGCGCGAATACATCTGCCCGATGGATCCCGAGGTGCGGAAGATCGGGCCCGGCATCTGTCCGATCTGCGGCATGGCGCTCGAGCCGCGCGTGCTCAGCGCGGAGCCGATCGAGAACGCGGAGCTGCGCGACATGCAGCGCCGCCTCGCGCTCGGCGCCGCGCTCACGCTGCCCGTGCTCGCGCTCGCGATGGGCGAGATGCTGCCCGCTTGGCCGCTGCCCCACGGCCGCGCCAGCCTGTGGCTGCAGGCCGCGCTCGCGACGCCGGTGGTCGCGTGGTGCGCGGCGCCGTTCTTCGCGCGCGCGTGGGCGTCGCTGCGCCCGCTGCGCCCCAACATGTTCACGCTGATCGCGCTCGGCACCGGCGCAGCGTGGCTTGCGAGCGCCGTGGGGCTGGCCGTGCCCGGCGCGTTTCCCGAGTCGATGCGCGACGCCCACGGCCGCGTGCCCGTCTACTTCGAGGCCGCCGCGGTGATCGTGACACTGGTGCTGCTCGGGCAAGTGCTCGAGCTGCGCGCGCGTGAGCGCACCGGCGACGCGATCCGCGCGCTACTGCGGCTCGCGCCCAAGACTGCGCGGCGCGTGACCGATGACGGCGAGGCGGACGTGCCGCTCGAGCACGTCGCGCCGGGTAACCGGCTGCGCGTGCGCCCGGGCGAGGCGGTGCCGGTCGACGGCGCCGTGATCTCAGGCGAGAGCGCGGTCGACGAGTCGATGATCACGGGCGAGCCGATGCCCGTCGCGAAAGCGCGCGGCGACGCCGTCACGGCCGGCACGCTGAACGGCGCGGGCAGCTTCGTGATGCGCGCCGACGCGGTGGGGCGCGACACGCTGCTGGCGCGCATCGTCGCGCTGGTCGCGGACGCGCAGCGCACGCGCGCACCGAGCCAGCGCCTCGCAGACGCCGTGAGCGCGTGGTTCGTGCCGGCGGTGGTCGCGTGCGCGCTGTTCGCCGGCGCGATCTGGCTGGCGCTCGGGCCGGAGCCGCGCGGCGTCCACGCGCTGGTCGCACTCGTCTCGGTGCTGATCATCGCGTGCCCCTGCGCGCTCGGGCTCGCGACGCCGATGTCGATCCTCGTCGCCACCGGCCGCGGTGCGCGCGCCGGCGTGTTGTTCCGCGACGCCGAGGCGCTCGAGACCCTCGCCCTCGCCGAGACGCTCTTCGTCGACAAGACCGGCACCCTCACCGAGGGCAAGCCGGCGCTCGCGAGCGTGCGCGCGGCGGAGGGCACGACCGAGGCCGAGCTGTTGCGGGTCGCTGCCGCGCTCGAGCGCGGCAGCGAGCATCCGCTCGCGGCGGCGGTGCTTGCGGGCGCCGCCGCGCGCGGCATCGAAGCGCCCGCGGCGCAGGGCTTCAGCGCGCGCACGGGGCTCGGCGTGCGCGCGACGGTGGACGACGCCGACTGCGCGCTCGGCAACGCCGCGCTGATGCGCGAGCTCGGCGTCGAGGTCGCGCCGCTGCGCGCGCACGCCGAAGAGCTGCGGCGCACGGGCCAGACGGTGATGTTCGCCGCGCGCGGCGACCGGCTGCTCGGCATCGTCGGCGTCGCCGACCCGATCAAGCCGAGCGCCGCAGAGGCGATCGCCGCGCTGCAGGCCGACGGACTGCGCGTCGTGCTGCTCTCCGGCGATCAGCGCGCGACCGCGGAGCACGTCGCGAAGCAGCTCGGCATCGCCGAGGTGGTGGCCGAGGTGCTGCCGCACCAGAAGCTCGAGGTCGTGCGCGCGCGCCAGCGGCGCGCGGAGCGAGTCGCGATGGCGGGCGACGGCGTGAACGACGCGCCGGCGCTCGCCGCGGCGAACGTCGGCATCGCGATGGGCACCGGCGCCGACGTCGCGCTGCGTAGCGCGGGCGTGACGCTCGTGCGCGGCGATCTGCGCGCCCTCGTGCGCGCGCGTCATCTCTCGCGCGCCACGCGCCGAAACATCCGCCAGAACCTGTTCTGGGCGTTCGCCTACAACGTGCTCGGCATTCCGGTCGCGGCGGGCGCGCTCTACCCCCTAACAGGCACCCTGCTCTCGCCGATGGTCGCGGCGGCGGCGATGAGCCTCTCGAGCGTGAGCGTGATCGGGAACGCGCTGCGGCTGCGGGGCGTGCGGCTCTGAGACCCCCGGCGGCCCCTCGAGGGGCCGGTTTGTGTGCGGCTGCGCACTGTGCCGGCGGAATCGGCGGCGAGCCCGTGCCGTCCGGCCCGCGCCGCTGCAATCTCTCACCCATGCGGTCGACGCCCGATGGCGAGCTTGCGCGCGCACTCGAGGAGCTGCGCAAGAGCGGCGTCGCCGTGATCGAGGGCGTGCTGAGCACGCGCGAGGCGCGCGACGCGCGTGCGGCGCTGGTCGCGGCGGCGAGAGAGAGCGAGCGGCGCGGTGCGGCGACGTTCATGCCGGAGCTCGACCCGAACGACGCGAACGTGCGCGTCTTCAACTTGCTCGACCTGCACGCGATCTTCCGCGACGTGATCGTGCATCCGGTGGCGCTCGCGCTGGTGCGCGGCCTGCTCGGCGAGCACTTCGCGATCTCGAACTTCACCGCGAACATCGCGCGCCCTGGCAGCCGCTCGATGTCGATCCACTCGGACCAGGCGCTGGTCGCCCCGGAGCCGTGGCTCGCGCCTTGGAGCATGAACGTCATCTGGTGCCTCGACGACGTGACCGCCGAGAACGGCGGCACGCTCTACCTGCCCGGCAGCCAGCGCTTCACGCAGCGCGCCGCGCTGCCGTCGGACCCGCTCGCGCAGATGCGGCCGTTCACGGCGCCGTGCGGGTCGATCGTCGCGATGGACGGTCGCGTCTGGCACACCTCGGGCGCCAACGTCACGCGCGATGCGGAGCGCGCGCTGCTGTTCGGGTACTACTCGGTGGACTTCCTGCGCCCGCAGACCAACTTCAACGTGAACCTCTCCGACGCGACGAAGGCGCAGCTCTCGCCGGAGCTGTTCACGCTGCTCGGGCTCGGCCCGAGCGGCAACACGCGCGTCGCGGGTGAGGTCCTCGGGGAGCGGCCGCGCCCGCCGGAGGCGCGCGCGTGAACGCGAAGCGGAAGCTCGGCTTCGGGGCGCTCGCCGATGCGGAGGCGCCCGGCGCCGCGGCGCGCGCCGCGTGCGGCGAGCTCGCCTCTCTGCCGCTGCCCGCGCCCGTGCGCGACGTCGCGGCAGCGCTGCGCGATCTGCGCGAGCTCGGCGTGTGCGTGATCGCGGACGCGCTCGCGCCGGTGCCCCTCGCGCGCGCCCGCGACGCGATGTACCGCGCCGCGGAGGACGACCGCACGCGCGGCCGCGCGCAGCACGGCTTCGCGCTCGACGTCGACGAGCGCAACCGGCGCGTCTGGAACCTCTTGAACCGCGACCCGATCTTCTGCGACCTCGCCGAGCATCCACTCGCCATCGAGCTGGTGCGCGCGACGCTCGGCTGGCCAGCCCTGCTCTCCAACATCTCGGGCAACATCACCGGCCCGGGCGCCGCCGCGGGCGTGCTGCACGCGGACCAGATCTTCGTGCCCGAGCCGTGGTGCGCGGCGCCGCAGGGCATGAACGTCGCGTGGTGCATCGACGACTTCACGCGCGAGAACGGCGCGACCGAGGTGGTCGTCGGCAGCCACCGCTGGAGCCGCCTGCCGACGGAGGCGGATGCGCACGTGCGGACGGTGCCCGCGGAGGCGCCGGCGGGCAGCGCGATCGCGTTCGAGAGCCGCATCTGGCATCGCACCGGCGCGAACACGACGCGCGATCGCACGCGCGCGGCGGTCTTCCCGTTCTACACGACGCCGATCTACCGCACGCAGGAGAACTGGTTCCTGTCGCTCAGCCCCGGCGTCGTGAACGCCGCCTCCGACACGCTGCTCACGCTGCTCGCCTACAAGTCCGAGGGCTTCGGGCTCGTCTACGGCCGCTCGCCGCGCTGAGGCCGCGGGCCGCGGCTCACTTCGTGCGCCAGCGATCCTTCGGCTCGAGCACCGAGCGCGCGCCTTCGCCCTGAAGCCACGCTCTCGCAGCGGCGTCGGGCCTCAGGTACGCGTCCCAGAACGCGGTGCTGAGCGCGAGGATCGCGCGGTGGTGATTCGGATTGCGCGGGCTCTGGTCGCCGGGCAGCGCGCGATCGGTGAAGGCGGAGTGCTCGGCGCCGTCCAGCACGAGCTCGTACTTGTTGCCCGCGCGCAGCGCGGGGAAGACGGCGAGGCGCATCGCGACGGTCTGCCCGCCGATCGGCGCGGCATCCTGCGTGCCGGTCATCACGAGCCACGGGGTCTTCACCGAACCGAACGCCTCGTCGACCGAGCCGCGCCGCGGCTTGCTCGGGCTCATCGCGAGCGCGGCCTTGATGCGGGCGTCGTTGAAGCGATCGCCGACGAAGGGCGCCTGCTGCCCGCTCACGGCTTGCGTGGTGACGGCGCCGAAGGAGTGCCCCGACATGCCGATGTGCGCGAGATCGAGCTTGCCGGAGAGCTGGTGGCCGCTGCCGGCCGCAGACCACTTCTCGAGCGCGTCGAGCGTGGCGCGCACGTCCTTCACGCGGCGCGTGAAGTTCTGCAGGCTCGCCGCCTCGCGCATCGCCTCCATGCGCTCCTCGCGCGGCACGTCCTTCCACACCGACGTGTCGCTGCCCGGGTGCTGCAGGAATACCGCGACGTAGCCGCGCGCGGCCCAGTGCTCGCCGCAATACGCGTTGCCTTCGCGCGAGCCGCCGAGGCCGTGGCTGAAGAGCACGATCGGCGCGGGCGCCGCGAACCGCGCGGGCAGATACAGCAGCAGTGGAATCTCGCGCTCGCCGTCGCGCACGGAGGTGTCGACGACGCGCGCCTTGCTGCCGGCGGCCAGCGCGAGCGGGTCGTAGCGCTGCGGCGCCGCGAGCGCGGCTGCCGCGCACATCCACGCCGCCGACGCGAGCGCGATAGCCAACGACCGCTGCCGTGCGAGCCGAGCGCTCATGTCCGCACCTCCGCGCGCGGGGGACGTGCCGGCGTCCAACCCGCGCGCGGCGGCAGAGTTGCGGCGCGCGCCCAGCGCGTCGAGCCCCGGCTAGGCGACGAGCGGCAAGCTGCCGGTCGGAGAGCCGCCGCGCTGGTCGACCATCATCCCGACCCTGCGCCAGCCCGCTTCGGTGCGCTCCGTGAGCAGGCCGAGGCGCTGCAGATTCGGCACCACGGTGTGCATGAAGATGGGGCTGTTGAGGTCCGCGAAGTTCGGCAGCGAGGTGAGCAGCTGCGTGAACGCGAACGGCTCGATGCCGTACTTCGGGCCGAGCAGCTTCAGCATGTCGAGCTGCTGGTTGGCGTTCAGCGTCTCGAGGATCGAGAACGCCCAGTCCTCCATCGCGTGCCGCTCGGCCTCGCTGGCTTCCTTCACCACGCGCCGCATCGTGAGCACGCCGAACGCGGCGTGCCGCGCCTCGTCCTGCTCGACGCGCTTGATCATCTCGCTCACGAACGCATTGCGGCTCATCGTGCGCATCAGGTCCATGATGCCGACCGCGGTGCCCTCGAACAGCGTCTGCATGCCGAGCGTCTTCTTCTGCACGCCCTTGGCCTCGAGCAGCTGATCGAGCAGGTACTTGAGCGTGCCGCCGATCGGGTAAATGCCGTTCATCTTCCGCGTCAGGAACTTCGACAGCACCTCGACGTGGCGCGCCTCGTCGATCACTTGCGAGGCCGCGTACCACTTCTGGTCCATCTTGTCGCAGACGTTCACGAGCTGACCGCAGAGCTGGAGCGCCGCCTGCTCGCCATGCAGCAGCTGCGAGAGCAGGTAGTTGAGCTCGTCGAAGGCGGCCCGCTTCTGCGTGGCCTCGTCCTTGCCCATCAGCTTCGTCGCCTGCGCGAGCACGGAGCCCTCGGGCGCCAGCACCCAGTCATCAGGCGTCACCGGGATCGACCAGTCGAGATCGGTCTCGGCGTTCCACTGCGCCGTCTTGCCCTTCTCGTACAGGTTGCGCAGCTCGGCGACCTCGCTGCCGTACTCCCAGGTCCAGTTCACGGCGAGCGCGACGTCGTCGTTGATCTTGGCGCGCAGGCGCTCGGATTCCGCGTCCGCCAGGTCGACGACCTCGAACTGGCCCAACAACTTGCGGTGCTCGGGGAGGAACTTGCTCACGGTGCTTCTCCTTCGGAATGCGGGCGCATCCAGCCGTTTTGAATGAGCGCCAGGACCTCGCGCTTGCGACGCGCGATGGCCTCGGCGCTGAAGATGTCGCCCGCGAGCTTCTCGCCGAACTCTCCCGAAGCGAACGGGTAGACCACCGCGCCGATCAGCGTCTGGATCGCGTCGGGCGGCGAGATCGGGCGGAACGCGCCGCACGCGATGCCCTCGCCGATGGCGCGCGCGATCCGTGCGATCAGCCCGTCGAGGCGCGCGTCCACCGCGGCGAGCTCCGGCGACTCGGTCGGCGAGACGTCGTCGTCCTCGAACACCGTCCGTAACAACAGGCGCGCGGCCGGCGGATCCTCGGCGAGCACGTCGATCAGCGCGACCACGGCCGCCGAGACTTGCTCGCGCGGATCGGGCGATGCGTCGAGCGCTCGGCGCATGCGCAGATCGATGCGCTCGATCACGCGGTCGAGCACCGCGCCGTAGAGCGCGGCCTTGGTCGGGAAGTGATGGAACAGCGACGACTTGCCGAGGCCGGCCGCCTCCGCGACCTCGCGTAGCCCGACGCCCGCGTAGCCGCGCTGCGCGAAGCGTGCCTCGGCGACATCCAGGATCTTCTCGCGTGAGGTGGGAAACACGCTCTCAGGGCCTCGCTCGCAACGCATCGACCAATCGGTCGAATGCGGCGAACACCTTAGGCGACCGATCGGTCGGGCGACAAGGGGGTCAGCGGTCACATTTCCGAGGCGGAGCACCCCGGGTCGCGGGGCGTCGCGCCGGCGCCGCTACGGCTCGACCACCTCGACCGCGCCGTACTTCGAGAGCGGCTCGCGCAGCGCATCGGCAGGACCCACCACCACGATCGTGGCGCGCTCGGGGTGGATCAGCGCTCGCGCGGCGGCCGCGACCTGCTCTGCAGTGATCGCGCGCACCCGGCTCCGATACGTGTCGAGCGTGTCGCGCGGGAGGCCATACACGTCGAGATCGAGCAGCGCGGCCATCACCGCGTCGGTGGTTTCGAGCGCGAGCGGGTAGCCGCCGATGCGCAGCTGACGCGCAGCCTCGAGCTCCTCGCCGGCGGGCGGCTCCGTGCGCACGCGTTCGAGCTCCTCGAACGCGCTCGCGAGCAGCTTCCCGACCTCGGGCACGCGCGTGAAGCTGGAAACCACGAACGGGCCCGGCAGCCGGTTCTGCGCGAACTGCGCGCTGATCCCGTAGGTGAGGCCCTCGATCGCGCGAATGCGCGCCATCAGACGCGACGAGAACGCGCCGCTCCCGAACGCGGTGTTGAGCAGCTGCACTTCGAGGCGGCGCTCGTCGGTTCGGGCGATGCCCTCGTGGCCGATCGCGATCTGCGCCTGCTCGAGATCGGGCCGGTCGACGATCACGACGCGCCGCTGCGTGGGCACGCTCGGCGCCGCCGGAAGCGCCGCCGGCGGATTGCCGCGCATGTCGCCGAAGTCGCGCTCCGCCCGCGCCAGGAAGTCAGCGGCCTCGACGTCGCCGACCGCCCACAGGATGGCGGCGGCGGGCGTAACGACTCGCGCATGGAAGGCGCGCGCGGAGGCTGGCGTGAAGCGCGCGACGCTGGCGTCGGTTCCGGCGCCCGGCGT
Source organism: Myxococcota bacterium (assembly GCA_036560185.1). Taxonomy (GTDB): domain Bacteria; phylum Myxococcota_A; class UBA9160; order UBA9160; family UBA6930; genus VGRF01. The sequence continues at coordinate 17,057 of DATBRS010000230.1, read as the reverse complement.
CCCGAGCCGATGCGCGCCGTACAGGGTGCGCGCGAAGTTCTGGCCGGCGAGCGCGGCGGGATCGTCCTTCGCCTGCGCGAGCGCGGCCCGCTGCTCCGCGACGGCGCGCTTCGCGTCGGCGGCGTCGAAGCGCGGTCGGCGCACCACGTCGGCCAGCACGGCGAACAGCGCGTCGGAGTCGCGCGAGAGGCCGGAGACGCCGGCGCGCAGCGTGTCCCAGTCCGATGCGACGTCGAAGTCGGCGCCGAGATCCTCGATCGCGGCGGCGAGCGCGAGAGCGCCGCGCTCGCCCGCGCCGCGCTCCATCGCCGTCGCCGTGAACGCCGCGAGCCCCGCCTCCTCGGGCGTCTCGATCGCGGCGCCGCGCAGCGCGATGAAGCCGGCCGAGACCCGCGGCAGCCGGTGATCCTCGAGGACCACGACCTGCAACCCATTCGCGAGCGTGGCGCGATGGAGGCGCGCCGGATCGATGATCGGCCTCTCGGCGGCGACCGCCGGCGCTAGCTCCCACGCAAACGGCTCGCGCGCAGCGGCGCGCGGGTCCTCGGCGGGAGTGCCCGCGCAGGACGCGAGCTGAGCGGCGGCCACGAGCACGAGCAGCGCGCGCATGGCGCTCACGGCCGGCCCTCCTCGCGCACGCGGGGGAACACTTGGACGATGCTGCGCTTGTTGGGCGCGAGGTACTGGCGCACGACGCGCTGCACGTCCTCGGGCGTCACTCGCTCGATCGCGGCCAGCTTCTCCTCGAGCGTCTCGATGCGCCCATAGGCGACGTAGTCCTGCGCGATGCGCGACGCGAGCGCGTGGGCGGTGCCCTGGCCGCTGATCCAGGCGACCTCGAGCCCGCGCTTCGCGCGCTTCAACTCCTCGGCGTTCGGCGGCGTCTGCGCGAGCCGCGCGATCTCGGAGAAGATCACCGCCTCCGCTCGCGGGACGTCGACGCCGGGCCGCAGCGTCGCGCCGGCGACGAAGATTCCCGCGCGCTGCAGCTCCCAGTAGAAGGCCTGGGGCGCGAGCGCGAGCGGCGCATCGAACACCATCGCCCGATACAGCCGGCTGGTGCGGCCGCTGCCCAGCACGCCCGCCGCGACGTCGAGCGCGTCGGCGTCCACGTGACCCGTGGCCGGCGCCGGAAAGCCCGCGATCACGATCGGGGCCCGCACGGGGGCATGCTCGACCGCGCGGCGCTCGCCGTCCTGGTCGGGCTCCTCCTGCGGGTTGCGCGGGATGCTCGCGGCGCTCCGCAGCGAGCCGAAGTGCTTGTCGACCAGCGCGCGCGCTTCGGCGCCGTCGAAGTCGCCGGCGATCGAAACGACCAGGTTGTTCGCGGCGTAGTAGGTGTCCCAGAACGCCTGACAATCCGCCGCCGTCACCTTCTCCAGATCGCTCTGCCAGCCGACCGTGGGGACGCGATACGGGTGCGCCTGATAAGTCAGCCCCATCAGCGCCTCGAACGCGAGGCCGTCGGGATCGTTCTCGTTGCGCAGGCGGCGCTCTTCCATCACGACCTGGCGCTCGGCCGTGAGCGCCTCCTCATTCACCTCGAGGTTGGCGAAGCGTTCGCCTTCGAGCGCGATCATCAGCGGCAGATGCTCGGGCGCGACGTCCTCGAAGTAGACCGTCACGTCGCGCGAGGTGTAGGCGTTGATGCGGCCGCCGCGCGCTTCGACGATGCGCGCGTAGGCCTCGGGCCCGAGCTTCCCGAGATTCTTCGAGCTGAGGAACATCATGTGCTCGAACAAGTGCGCGATGCCGGTGAAGCGCGACTCGTCGCCGGAGCCCACCCTCACCCACACCTGCAGCGAGACCGTCGGCGTCGCGTGATCCTCGAGCGTGAGCAGCGTGAGCCCGTTCGCGAGCGTGGCGATCTGCGTGCGCAGCGCGGGATCGTCGATCGGCTTCGCGCCCGCAGCGTCGCTCGCCGCCGAGGCCGAGAGAGCGCACGCGAGACCCGCGAACACGAGCACACTTCGAGCGATGAGCCGCACGCGAATCCCCCCGCGCCGATGATGGCGGCGCACCTTATCCACCACGTATGGTGCGGGCAACCAACGGAGCGCGAGGGAATCATGCCGCTGCGCAGCGATCGCGAGCTCTTGGCGCTGCTCCAGCGCACGCGCACGATCGCGGTGCTCGGCATCAAGGCGGGCGAGCACGAAGATGCGTTCCGCATTCCCCGCTACATGCAGCGGCACGGCTTCGCGCTGCGGCCCGTCTCGCCCAAGCTGACCGAAGTGTTGGGCGAGCGCGCGGTCGCGAGCGTCGCCGAGCTCGACGCGCCGGTCGACATGATCAACGTGTTTCGCGCGCCAGCGCACGTGCCGGCGCACGTCGACGAGATCCTCGCGATGAGACACAAGCCCGCATCCGTTTGGCTGCAGCTCGGCATCGCGCATCCCGCGACGGCGAGACTCGAGGCCGCGGGCATCGCGGTGGTCGAGGATCGCTGCTTGATGGTCGAGCACGCGCGGCTCTTCCGCAGTCAGCCCGATCACTGATGGCGGCGGCAGCGAGCGCGCCGCTGCGCGTGCGCGTGCACTACGACTTCGCGTCGAGCCTGTGTTACGTCGCGCACTGCGTGATGCAGCGCATGAGCGGGACGCTGGCCGAGCTCGAGATCGCGCTCGTCTGGTCGCCGCTCGATCTCGCGCGCTTGGTCGGCCCGTATCGACCCGGCGCGGAGATCTCGGAGACGCGGCGCGAGAACGCGCGGCGCGTGGCGCGCGAGCTCGACGTCGCACTGAACGTCCCGCGCATCTGGCCCGATTCGAGCGGGTTGAACGCCGCGGCGTTCGCCGCCGAACGCCTCGGCCGCGGCGCGACCTGGCGCGAGCGCATCTTCAGCGCGCTGTTCGAGCAGGGCGAGCTCGCGCTCGGCGACGAGGACGTGCTCGAGCTCGCGCGACAGCTCTCGCTACCGCTCGACGCGCGGGATCTCGCACGCGGCCGGCGCGAGCTCGAGCTGAAGACCGAGCTCGCGCGCGAGGAGCAGGTGAGCGGCGTGCCCACCTTCATGCTGGGCACGTGGCCGTTTGGCGGGATCCAGAGCGACGACACGATGCGCCGCGTGCTCGCGCGCTACGCGGAGAAGCTGCGCGCCGGGGAGATCCACGAGTGACCTCGCGCGACGACAAGCTGGTGTATTCGAGCGCCAAGGGCCGCGTGGCCGACGCGCCCGCGAGCCCGCGCGCACCGCGCGGCGACGGCGTCGTGCGCGTGCGGCGCGAGACGCAGGGTCGCGGCGGCAAGACCGTCACGACGATCGCCGGCGTCGGCGTCTCCTCTGACAAGCTGGGCGATCTCGCGAGCGACCTGAAGCGGCTCTGCGGCACGGGCGGCACGGTCAAGGACTTCGTGATCGAGATCCAAGGCGACCATCGCGACAAGATCGTCGCGGCGCTGCAGCAGCGCGGATACACGGTGAAGCTCGCGGGCGGCTGAGCTCAGCGCCGCGGCGCGTCCGGCTCGTCCGCGCCCAGCCTGCGTTTCATCATCCAGCGCACCGCCATCAGGTCGGCGAGGCCGACGAACAGGCGGTTGCCGATCCCGTACTTCGAGACGCCCGCGCGCCGCGGACGGTGGCTCACGGGCAGCTCGACGAGCCGGGCGCCCTCCATCCGTAACAACGTCGGCAGGAATCGGTGGAGGCCGCGATAGAGCTTCACGCGCCGCAGGTAGGAGGCTCGCATCACGCGCAGCGAGCAGCCGACGTCGGCGACGCGCTCGCCGGTCGCCCAGTTTCGGAAGGCGTTCGCGATGCGCGACGAGAGCCTGCGCAGCCACGTGTCCTGGCGGTTCGCGCGCACGCCGTTCACGACGTCGGCGTGCGCGAGCGCGGCGAGCAGCCGCGGCAGGTCGGCCGGATCGTTCTGTCCGTCACCATCGAGGGTCGCGATCACCTCGCCGCGCGCGGCCGCGAAGCCGGCGGCGAGGGCGGCGGTCTGGCCGCGATTCTCTGCGAAGCGCACGACCCGAACGCAGGCGTCGTTCGCGGCGAGCTTGGCGAGCACGTCGCCGGTGCCGTCGCGGCTGCCGTCGTCCACGTACACGCATTCGAAGCCGCCGGGGAGGCTCGCGAGCGCGGCGGCAACCTCGGCGTGCAGCGCCTCGGCGTTCTCGCGCTCGTCGTAGAACGGCACCACGACGCTGAGATACGGCGCGAGCCCGCGCGTCACGCCTTCAGCAGCTCCGGGTTGCGCGCAGCGACCATGCGGCGGATGCCGTCGCGCCACGCGACGCGCGATCTGCCCGCGCGCGCCTCGAGCTTGCGCACGTCGAGCGGCAGCGGCGCGAGCGCCTTCTCGCTGCGATCGAGTTTCGCGGTCAGGCCCGTGAGCCGCGCGAGCTCCTCGCACCACGCCTCGATGCTGGTGTCCTCGCTGCCCGCCCAGTTCACGATCGCGGCGGGCGTGCTCGCCATCGCGATCAGCGCGTCCAACGTGCGCGCGATGTCGTCCTCGTGAAACAGCGGAAATCGGTTCGGCCCGCTCGGGTGCACCGGGATCGGCACGCCCGCCTTCATCATCATCAGGTGGTACCAGGGCCAGCCACCGTTATCGCCGTACGGGACGCCGAGCCGCGCGATCGTCGCGGGCGTGTTCCACTGGCGCGCGCAGAAGCGCACCACCGACTCCGCCGCGATCTTGCACAGGCTGTAGGTGGGCATCATCACGCGGTGGTGATCGCCGAGCGGATCGCCCTCCGAGACGGCCTCGCCGTTCTTCCATTGATAGACGGCGGCGGACGAGCAATGGATGAAGGCGCGCTTCGGGCGGCAGTGGGCGAACAGCAGGCCCGCGCCCTCGGCGTTCATGGCGAGATCGCCGTCGAAGTCCGGCGCGTTGCTGCGCACGACGGCGAGGTTCAGAACCACGTCGGCGTCGGTCGGCACCGCGGAGAGATCGCCGCTCGCGAGATCCGCGCGCACGGGTCGCGCGCCCAGCGCCTCGATCTTCGCGGCGTCTTCGGGCTTGGCGTAGCGGCCGAGCGCGAACACGGTGTTGTCCTGCGCCAGCGCGCGCGTCAGCGGCAATCCCACTTGCCCGGTCGCGCCGGTGATGACGATGCGTGCGTTCCGCGGCATGCGAACCTCGTGTGTGTGCGGGCTCACTGTAGGCGCGGCGGCGGCGCCCGCGCCGGACGTTCGCGGCGCAATTTCCCGACGCGCCGCGGCGCGCGAGCCTTTACTCTGCAGCCATGCTCGCGCCCTCGCCTCCGGTTTCGGGCTGGCTGCGCGCGCTGCTCGTGGGCGCGGCGGCGCTGCTGCTGTTCGCGGAGCTCGGCCGGCTCGAAGCCTCGGCTCCCGACGAGCCTCGCTACCTGCAGATCTCCGAGGAGGTGCGCGCGCTCGAGCAGGGCCCGCGCGGCCTCGTGCTGCTGCACCTGAACGACGAGCCGTACACGCAGAAGCCGCCGCTCTACTACTGGCTCGCGGCGGCGGCCGGAATCAGCCAGGGGCGCGTCACCGAGCTCGCGGGCCGCGTGCCGTCGGCTGCAGCCGGCGTGCTGCTGGTGTGGCTCACCGCGTCTCTCGGCGCGCGGCTGCTCGGCGGACGCGCGGGCTTCGTGGGCGCCGGACTGCTGCTCACCACCTACGAGTTCGCGCGGCTCTCGCGCCGCGTGCAGCTCGATCCGCTGCTCGCGCTGCTGGAGACCTGCGCGCTCGCGGCGTTCTGGCGCCTCGACCGCGGCATGGGCCGGCGCGCGACCAACGCGGCGCTGTTCCACGCCGCGCTCGGACTCGCAGTGCTGACCAAGGGCCCCGTCGGCTTCTTGGTGCCGCTGCTGATCGTGGCTGCCTACCTCGCCTGGGAGGGACGGCTGCGCGAGATCGTGCGCGCCTTCCCGTGGTGGGGACCGCTGCTCTCGATCGCGCCCGGGCTGGCGTGGATCGTTGCCGCGTCGGCCCTCGGCCCGGATGGCTTCGCCCTCGACGCCGTGTGGCGCAACCTGTTCGACCGGCTCGGCCCGGGCGCACCCCACGAGAACTCGCCCTTCTACTACTTCTATCAGCTCCCGCTCGACTTCCTGCCCTGGACGCTGCTGCTCCCGGTCGCCGCGCTCGGCGCCGCGCGCACGCTGCGCGATGCCGAGGCGACCCCCGAGGCCAAGCGCGCCTGGCGCTTCCTGATCACCTGCGTCGGCGCGAGCTTCGTGTTCTTCTCGCTCGCGAGCGGAAAGCGCGGGCTCTACCTGCTGCCGGCCTTTCCTGCGCTCGCGCTGCTCTGCGCGGGAGGCCTCGAGCGCTGGCTCGCCGGCCGCGCGCGCGCGCCGAAGCGCCTCGCCTTCTTCGCGCTCGCGATCGGCGCGCTATTCGCGTTCCTCGGTGCGCTCGCGCTTCAGCTGGCGAGCGGGGCGCCGTTGCCCGGGCTGTTCAAGAACGCCTGGCTCGGGCGCTGGGTCGGACCGAGTGACATCGCGGACGTGGACCTCGGCTTGCTGCGCTCGTTCGGGCTCACCCTGTTCGGCGCGATCGTCGCCGCCGTGGTCGCTTGGGTCGCCCTCTCGCGCGCGCGCTCCTCGGCGCTGCGCTTCATGTTCGTGCCGATCGGACTCGCGTACGCCGCGTTGTTCGCGACCTTCGCGCAGCTCTTTCCCGCGATCGATCCGCTGCGCAGCGTGCGCCCGATCGCAGAGGCCGCGGCCGCGCGCACACCGACCGGCCAGGCGATCGGCCTGTACGACGAGCACAACCTGGTGGGTGGCCTCGCCTACTACGCCTCCGAGCAGCACCCGATCCAGGAGCTCGCGACGCCCGGCGACGTCGCGGCGTTCTTCCGCGGTGGCGGGCGCGTCGTCGTCGCACGCGAGCGCAAGCTCGCCGGTGTGTCGCTCGGCGAAGTGGTCGAGCGCTTCCGCAGCGGCGATCGGCAAGTCGTGTTGATCGCGCCCGCTGGCGGCGGCAGGTGACCGGAGTCACGGCTCTTCCGCGCGACATTGCTTGCGCAATCCACTAGTTGGCGCCGCGCGCGCTCGTCTATATTGCCCGCGCTTTTCGAGCCGCGACCGCGCTGGAACATCCGCCACCACGCCTGTCTCTCCCGCCAGAGCCGCGGGTGCGACCCGAGAGGATCCCCGATGAGCAAGATGGCCGAGCTCCACTACGACGGGAAGAAGATCGAGCTGCCGATCCTCGAGGGCACCGAGGGCGAGCGCGCGATCGACATCCAGAGACTGCGCGACGCGACCGGCCTAATCACTCTCGATCCGGGCTACGGCAACACCGGCTCGTGCGAGAGCTCGGTCGCGTTCATCAACGGCGAGGACGGCATCCTCCACTACCGCGGCTACCCGATCGAGGAGCTCGCGGAGAAGTGCTCGTTCCTCGAGGTGGCGCTGCTGCTGATCAACGGCGAGCTGCCGAGCAAGAAGCGGCTCGACGAGTTCACGCACTCGATCCGGTATCACACGATGCTGCACGAGGACTTCCGGCTCTTCTACCGCTCGCTCCCGAAGGACGCGCATCCGATGGCGGCGTGCGCGGCCGGCGTCGCGGCGCTCGCGACCTTCTACCCGGATTCGCTGGATCCGCGCTCGCCGCGGCAGGTGGAGGTCTCGATCCACCGCCTGATCGCGAAGCTGCCGACGATCGCCGCCTACGCGCTGAAGCAGTCGATCGGCCAGCCGTTCATGTATCCCAACAACCAGCTCTCGTACGTCGGGAACTTCCTGCACCTGATGTTCGCGACGCCGTGCGAGCCGTACCGCGTCGATCCGGTGGTGGAGGAGGCGCTCGACCTGCTCTTCATCCTCCACGCCGACCACGAGCAGAACTGCTCGACCAGCACGGTGCGGCTGGTGGGCTCGTCGCACACGAACCTGTTCTCGTCGATCTCGGCGGGCATCAACGCGCTCTGGGGTCCGCGGCACGGCGGCGCGAACCAGGAAGTGATCGAGATGCTCCAGAAGATCGAGGGCGAGGGCATCTCGGCCAAGCAGTTCGTCGAGCGCGCCAAGAGCCGCGACGACACCTCGCGCCTGATGGGCTTTGGCCATCGCGTCTACAAGAACTTCGACCCGCGCGCGAAGGTGATCAAGAAGGCGTGCTCGGCGGTGCTGAACCGGCTCGGCGTGCAGAGCAAGCTGCTCGAGATCGCGATGGAGCTGGAGGAGCTGGCGCTGAAGGAGGACTACTTCATCGAGCGCCGCCTCTACCCGAACGTCGACTTCTATTCGGGCGTGATCTACACGGCGATCGGCGTGCCGGAGAAGCTGTTCACCGCGCTGTTCGCGATCGGTCGCCTGCCCGGCTGGATCGCGCAGTGGCAGGAGATGCACGAGCAGAAGCACAAGATCGGGCGGCCGCGCCAGATTTATCAGGGGCCCGTCAAGCGCCACGTGGTGCCGATCGCGCAGCGCGTCTGAGCGCGCCGCTCCCGGCACAGTCGCGCGACCGCAGCGCGCGCGCGACGATGCGCGCGTGTCCGACGACAGCTGCTACACGACGGCGCGCTGGAGCGGCGTGCGCGTGACGCTCGGGCGCCGCGCTGCGGAGCGCCTGGCGCGCGACGCGGCGGCGCTCGGCCTCGGCGCCGTCGACGCAGAGCGCGCGCTCGCCGAGCTGGTGCGGCTCGGCTCGTACCGCTTCGGCGCAGCGCAAGGCATCGTGCGCCTCGAAGCGCGGCGCGACGAGCGCGGCGCGCTCGCGCTGACGGGCACGACGCGCGCGCTCGGCCCGGAGCGCCGCGCCTGGAGTGCGGTCTCCGCGGCGCATGCGGGTCCGCATCCGCGCGCGCCCGGCGCGAAGCTCACGCGCCCGGACATCGAGGCCGCGCGCGAAGCCATCCAGGCCGCGCATGCCGACGAGGCGCTGCTGTTCGACGCGAGCGGCCGCCTCGTCGAGGGCGCGCGCGCGAATCTGATCGTGGTGCGCGAGGACGGCGCGCTGCTCACGCCCGCGCTCGCGCTCGGCGGCGTGCGCGGTCTCGCGCTCGCGCTGCTGCGCGAGACGCTGCCGGAGATCGCCGAAGCCGAGCTGACGCGCGACGATCTCGCGTGCGCCGCCGAGCTGATCGCGGTCAACTCCGTGCGCGGCGCGAAGCCGATCGCGCAGCTCGACGGCGCCGCGATCGGCCGCGTGCCCGCGCCCGGCCCCGTCTGCGAGCGCCTCGCCGCAATTCTGCGCGCCGCGGCGTGAACGCGCGGGCTCGTCGGTGGAAGCAAAGGGGTCAGACCCCAATGCTCTCGCTGGGCTAGCGTCGGCGCCTTCCCTTCGTCCGGAGGCATGCATGGATCTGCACGGCAGCGCGGCGATCGTCACGGGCGGCGGCTCGGGGCTCGGCGAGGCGACGGTGCGCGAGATCGTCGCCCGCGGCGGACGCGCGACCATCCTCGACCTCGCGCGCAGCAAGGGCGCGGACGTCGCGAAGTCGCTCGGCGACGCGGCGCAATTCTGCGAGGCGGACGTCGCGAACGAGGCGCAAGTCACGGCGGCGGTCGATGCGACCGTGCGCAAGTTCGGCCTCGTGAACCTCGTCGTGAACTGCGCCGGCATCGGCACCGCGGGCAAGACCGTCGACAAAGAGGGCAAGCCGTTCGACCTCGGCCTGTTCCGCAAGACGATCGAGGTCAACCTGATCGGCACCTTCAACGTGATCCGGCTCGCTGCCGCGAAGATGCAGGGCAACTCGCCGAACGCGGGCGGCGAGCGCGGCGTGATCGTGAATACCGCCTCGGTGGCGGCGTTCGAGGGCCAGATCGGGCAGTGCGCCTATTCGGCCTCGAAGGGCGGCGTGGTCGGCATGACGCTGCCGATCGCGCGCGACTTCGCCTCCGTCGGCATCCGCGTCTGCACGATCGCGCCCGGCTTGTTTCTCACGCCGATGCTGATGGGCCTGCCCGAGCCGGCGCGCGCCTCGCTCGGCAAGCAGGTGCCCTTCCCGTCGCGGCTCGGCGACCCGACGGAGTACGCCGCGCTCGCCTGCCACATCGTCGAGAACCCGATGCTGAACGGTGAAGTGATCCGCCTCGACGGCGCGATCCGCATGCAGCCGCGCTAGCGCGCAACTACGAGCCTCCGGAGTCGCGGCGCAGAGCGCGGCGTGGGGAGGCGAAGCCGAGCGAAGGAAACCCCGATGGCCCGAATGGCGATCACGATCCCGGCGCCGTTTCACGATGCGCGCGCGAACGTCGAGCTGGCGAAGCGCGCGGAGGGCGAGTGGGGCTATCCGGCGATCTGGATGGCGGAGACCGCGGGGCCCGACTCCTTCTCGCTGGCTGGCGCCATGGCCGTCTCGACGAGCACGATCGAGATCGGTACCGCGATCGTGCCGGTCTACAACCGCACGCCCGCGGTGCTGGCGATGAGCGCCGCCACGCTCGCGCAGCTGTCGAACGATCGCTTCGTGCTCGGCCTCGGCGCGTCCTCCCACGCGATCATGGGCGACTGGAACGGCGTCGATTTCCGCGCCCCTCTCGGCCACGTGCGCGAATCCGTCGCCGTGATCCGGCAGGCGCTCGGCGCCGACAAGACCGACTTCGAGGGCAAACACTTCCGCTCTCACGGCCTGCGCCTCGGCGCGAAGCCGAAGAAGCCGCTGCGCATCTACCTCGCGGCGCTGCGCGAGCAGATGTGTGAGCTCGCCGGTGAGATCGGCGAGGGGCTGATCATCAACTTCCAGCCCGCCAGCGCGATGCCGCAGATCCTCGCCGCCTACCGCCGCGGCGCGGCGCGAGCCGGCCGCGACGGCACGAACGACGAGGTGGTCTGCCGCTTCCAGCTGTGCGTCACGCACGATCGCGCCAAGGCACGCGCGATCGTGCGCGCGGGCTTCGGCGGCTACCTCGCGGCGCCGGTCTACAACGCGTTCCTCGCCTGGTGCGGCTTCGAGCAGGAGGCGAAGACGATCGCCGAGGCGTTCGCTCGCCGCGATCGCGCCGCCGTGGCGACTGCGATCACCGACGAGATCGTCGACCGCATCGCGATCATCGGCACGCCCGACGAATGCCGCGAGCAGATCGCCGGCTTCGTCGCCGCGGGTGTCACGACCCCCGTGCTCGCGCCGCTGGCGACGAGCCCCGCCGAGGCGGTGCGCATGTTGGAAGCGCTCGCGCCCGCGCGCGCATGAGCGGCGACGTCGTCCTCACCGGCGGCACCGGCCTGATCGGGCGGCGGCTGGCCGAGCGGCTGCGCGGCGAGGCGCGCCGCGTGCGCTTCATCTCGCGCGACGCCGCGCGCGTCCGGCTGCAGGAGGGCGAGCGCGCGCACGCCTGGAACGGCGTGGATGTCGACGCCGCTTGGCTCGAGGACGCAGCGGCGGTCGTGCACCTCGCCGGCGAGCCGATCTTCGGCGGCCTCCTGACCGCTGCGAAGCGCGAGCGCATCTGGTCGAGCCGCGTCGACTCGACGCGCAGCCTGGTGAGCGCGCTCGCTGCGCTGCCCGAGGCGCGCCGCCCGCGCGTGCTGCTGTGCGCGTCGGCGGTGGGCTACTACGCCGACTCCGGCGACGACGAGATCCGCGAGAGCGATCCGCCCGGACCGGGCTTCCTGAGCGAGCTGTGCCGCGACTGGGAGGCCGAGGCGGCGCGCGCGAAGGAGCTCGGCGTGCGCGTCTGCTCGCTGCGCATCGGCGTCGTGCTCGCGCCGCGCGGCGGCGCGCTCGCGCTCATGCTGCCGCTGTTCCGCGCGGGTCTCGGCGGAAAGATGGGCGACGGCATGCAGTGGTTCCCGTGGATCCACCTCGACGACTGCGCCGCGCTCGCGCACTTCGCGCTCGACTGCGAGGCCGCGCGCGGCCCGTGGAACTGCAGCGCGCCGGGCAGCGCGCGCAACGGCGAGTTCAGCGCCGCGCTCGCGAGCGCCGTGCATCGCCCGGCTTTCTTTCACGTGCCCGCGTTCGCCGTGCGCGCCGCACTGCGCGATCTCTCGCTCGAGCTGCTCGCGAGCCGCAGGGTCGTCCCGACCGCCGCGAGCGCTGCGGGCTTCACGTTCCGCTTCCCCGCGCTCCACGACGCGCTCGCGGACATCTGCGCGGCGCGCTGAGGCGGCGCGGCGGACTCAGGCGCGCGCGGCGAACAAGCCCGGCAGCACGTCCTTCACGGTGGGCGTCTGGCCCGGCGCGACCGCGTAGTACCCGAACGTCACGGGCACGTCGGTTCGCGGGCCGAAGCGCGCAGCGAAGTCGGCGGCGAGCCGCTCCATCACTTTGCGTGCGGTGAGCTCGTCGATGTCGGTCATCAGCAGCACCGCGCGCTCGCGCAGCATGCGGAAGATCGCGTCCTCGACGCGCAGCTCGGAGTCGACGAAGTCGAGGAAGTCGCGCGCGAGCAGATCGCCCTCCTCGCCCGCGACGCCGACGAACACGCACGCCACGCCGTGCATGCGCGAGCAGAACGCCGCGCGCTCGAACAGCACGCGGAGCTGACGCGGGTCGTCCTTCGGAATCGGAGTGGGGAGTGCCATCGCCATGCGCCTTCTATCGACGAGCGGTGAGGCGTGCTTGAAGGCGCGCTGCTGCGCCCGAGCGGGCGAGCCTCTCTCACGCGCGCGGCGGCGGCAAATCGCGCGCGTCTGGCAGGCAGGAGGGTGAGGCCTATCGTGCGCGCCCCGATGTCCACCGACGCAGCGAGCCGGAAGCGCGCCAACGCTCTCGCCCGCGCCTGTTTCGCGTTCAACGGGCTCGTGCTCGCGAACATCGCGCTCGGCGCACTGGTGCGCGCGCACGGCGCGGGGCTCGCCTGCCCCGACTGGCCGCTGTGCTTCGGCGACGCGATTCCGCAGTTCGATTTCAAGGTCGCGTGGGAAGTCGGGCATCGCTACGTCGTGGCGCTGCTCAGCACGGCGTTCGCAGCGCTCGGCGTGGCCGTGCTGGCGCACGCGGAGCTCCGCCGCGTCGCGGGCAAGATCTGGACGGTCGGCCTCGCGCTGCTCGTGCTTCAAGTCCTGCTCGGCGCGACCACGGTCTGGTTCCAGCTCGCCGCCTGGAGCGTGACGTCGCACCTGATCGTCGGGAACGCCTGGAACGCGAGCGTGCTGTGGCTCGGGCTCACGCTGCGCGCGCATGCGCGCGGCGCTGCGCGGGCGGCGCTGCCACGCCGCCTGCGGCTCGCGGTCGCGCTCGCCGCGCTCTTCCTGTTCTTCCAGATCGCCCTCGGCGGGCTCGTCTCGTCGCGCGCCGCCGGCCTCGCCTGCTCGCAGTGGCCGAGCTGTTATGGCGACGCCTGGTTCCCGGTGTGGGGAATGACCAACCCGATCGGGCTCCACGTCCACCATCGCGCGAACGCCTACCTGCTGGCCGGACTCGCGACCTGGATGGCCTTCAGCGCGCGGGGCGAGCCGAGGCTCGAGCGTCCGGCGCTCCTCGCGCTCGCGCTCGTCTTCGTGCAAATCGCCATTGGCATCGCCAACGTGCTGCTCCAGCTTCGCGTCGAGATCACGGCGCTGCACACCGCCATGGCCGGAATGCTGGTCCTCGTCCTGACGGCCTGCGCTCACGCAGCCTTTGCAGAGGAGTCCCGATGAAGTCGCACCAAGTCTTCGCCCGCATGTCGCCGGAGCGAGCGTTCGCGCTGCTGACGAGCGTTCAGGAGAAGCTGCCCGGCGTGTACACGCAGGCGGTGGGCGCCGCCTGCGTGACGCTCAAGGCGCGGCCGCAGTTCCTGATGAAGCAATCGAAGGAGAAGCGCGCGAGCTACGTGCGGCAGGCGCTCTCGCGCTTCGCGGCGGGGCCGATCGCGGAGGAGGTGCTCGCCGCCTACTTCCTCGAGGTGCGGCGCGACCTCTTGACCGAGTGGCTGGATGCGCTCGGCATCGAGCACGAGAACGGCATCCTGAAGAACGACAACCCGGCCGAGCCCGCCCGCGGCACGATCGAGGCCGCGATCGCGAAGTTCCGCAGCGGCGAGGGCGCCGCCGACCGCCAGCTCCTGCTCGAAGCGTTCGCCGCGCAGAGCGCCGTCGAGTGGCCGGCGCTCGACGCGCTGCTCGGGACCCCGGCGGCGTGAGCGAGAACACGTAGCCCCCGCTGCGCGTCGCCGCGCAGCGGGGGCCAGTGTCAGGCGCAGGGGACCGGCTGCGGCCTACGAAATCGTCGCGTGTGCGGGCACTCCGGCGGGCACGCTCTCGCCCGCCGCGCTCTCGGGGCGCTCCGCGATCGACGCGCCGCCGAGCGCGTAGGCGCTCTCGCTGTGCTCGGCGAGATCGAGGCCCTCGAACTCGACCTCCTCGTCGACCCGCAGCGAGCCCATCGCCAGGGAGAGGCCCTTCAGGATCAGGAGCGTCGCGATCGGCGCGAACAGCGCGACGAAGGCGATGCCTTCCAGCTGGATCAGCACCTGATCGGTGCGCGTCTCGACGCCGGCGCCGAAGCTGGTGGCGAACAGCGCGGTCGCGAGCGCGCCCCACGCGCCGCCCACGCCGTGCACGCCGAAGGCGTCGAGGGAATCGTCGTAGCCGAACAGCGGCTTCAGGAACGTGACCGCGGCATAACAAATCGCCGAGACGCCGACGCCGACCGCGATCGCGCCGAGCGGGCTGACGTTGCCGCACGCCGGCGTGATCGCGACGAGACCGGCGACGGCGGCGGTCGCAGCGCCGAGCGCTGTGGACTTGCCGCGGTGGATCAGCTCGATCGCCGCCCAGCTGAGCGTCGCGGCAGAAGCGGCCGTGGCGGTGTTGACGAAGGCGAGCGCCGCGAGGCCGCTGGCCGAGAGCGCGCTGCCGGCGTTGAAGCCGAACCATCCCGCCCACAAGAGGCCGGCGCCGGTGAGACACAGGGGCAGGCTGTGGGGCGGCATCGGCTCCTTGCCGAAGCCTCTGCGCTTGCCGATCACGAACGCGGCGACCAGCGCCGAGAATCCCGCGGAGCAGTGCACGACCAGGCCGCCCGCGAAATCGAGCGCGCTCTTCGCGAAGAAGTAGCCCTTGCCCGACCACACCATGTGCGCGATCGGGCAGTACACGAGCAGCAGCCAGAGCGCGATGAACGCGGCGAAGGCCTTGAACTTCATGCGCTCGACGACCGCGCCGATGATCAGGGCGGGCGTGATGATCGCGAACATGCCTTGGAACGCGACGAACACCAGCTCCGGGATGTTGCGCGGCGGCGAGGCGAAGTTCGCCACCACGGAGTCGATCGTGATGCTCATCAGGCCGACCTTCGAGAAGTCGCCGATGAAGGCGTTGCCCTCGCCGAACGCGAGGCTGTAGCCGACCAGCACCCAGAGCACGCCGACGATGGCCGCTGCGGCGAAGCATTGCACGAGCACGTTCAGCATGTTCTTCGCGCGCACCAGCCCGCCGTAGAAGAGCGCGAGGCCGGGCAGCGTCATCAGCAGCACGAGTGCGGAAGCGGTGAGCACCCATGCGGTGTCGCCGGAGTCGATTGCGGTCGGCATGTCGTCGGTCCCCCCGAGTCGAGCCAGCGGAAATGCTGGCGCGCGGAGGCAGAGCAAACGACGTGCCACGGTGAGTCGCGCCTCGACCTGCGCGCGTGAGCCTCGATCGGCGCAGATCGCGAGCCGGCCGGCGGCGCGCGTGCGCAACGCCCGCGCAGGGGCGCCGAGTCTCTCAGCAGCCCCTCGCGTCGCTAGACGAGCAGCGCGCCGCCGTCGATCGCGAGCGTCTCGCCCGTCACGTAGCTCGCCGCGTTCGACGCGAGGAATACGCACGCGTCCGCGATCTCGCGCGGCTCGCCGACGCGCTTCATCGGCACGCGGCTCGACGCCGCGTCCTTCGCGCGCTTCGCCTTGTCGTCGGGCAGCACCGAGAAGATCGCGTTGTAGAGCTTCGTCTCGATCGCGCCGGGCGCGATGCAGTTCACCCGGATGCCGTACTCCGCCCATTCCGCGGCCATCGCTCTCGTCGCCATCATCACGCCGGCCTTCGCGATCGAATAGTGCGCGGTGGGAATCTGCGGACGCAGCCCGCTGATCGAGGCGATGTTGATGATCGCTCCGCCGCTGCCTTGCGTGCGCATCGCGCGCGCCGCCGCCTGCGAGAGGAAGAACAGGCCCTTCAAATCGAGGTTCATCACGCTGTCCCAGGCGCGCTCGTCCATTTCGATGGCCGGCGCGTTGAAGCTCGTGCCCGCGTTGTTGACGAGCACGTCGATGCGCCCGAGCTCGCGCACCACGCGCTCGACCTGCGGCGCGAGCTGGTCCATGCGCCCGGCGTGGGCCTCGATCGCGAGCGCGCGCCGCCCGAGCGCGCGCACGCGATCTGCCACGCGCTCGAGATCCGCGAGCTTGCGCGACGAGACGGCGACGTCGGCGCCCGCGTTCGCGAACGCGAGCGCGGTGGCCTCGCCGATGCCGCGGCTGCCGCCGGTGACGAGCGCGACGCGGCCCGCCAACGAGAACTGCGAGAGATCCATCGAGAGCTCCTCCAACGCGCGGTCAGTGCCCGGCTCCGTTCGATCGTGTGTCACGCGCGAGCCGTGGATTCTCGCGCACTTCCGCGCCGATCTGCGAAGGCGCCTCGCCGCAGCGAAAGAATGAGGTCAGACCCCTTTCTTTCGCTGCGCGCGCTGACAGCGCGCGCACCACCAGACGCCGCGCGCGTCGTCGCCCATGCGCGCTACGCGGATGGGCGCGCCGCACGCGGGGCACGGCTTGCCCTCGCGGCCGTAGACCCATGCTCGACCGTGCGGCGCACCGCGTGGCACGGGGAAGTGCGCGTCGCGGCCGCCGCGCGCGACGGAGTCGGCCATCAGCTCGCGCGCGCGCCGGTAGAGGCCGAACAGCTGCTCGTCGCTGAGCTGCTCGGGCGGCGTCTCCGGGTGAATGCGTTCGTGAAAGAGCGCCTCGCACTTCCAGTGGTTGCCGATCCCCGCGGCGATCGACTGATCGACGAGCAGATCCGCGATCGTGGGCCGGTGCGCTCGCCGCGCGCGCGCGACGACCTCCGCGAGATCGAGCCGCGGCGCGAGCACGTCGGGGCCGAGCCGCGCGAGCTGCGCGTGATCGGCGAGCGCGCTGCTGCGAATCAGCTCCGTGGTCATCGCGCGAAACACCATCCAGCGCGTGTCGCCGCGCGCGAGCCACAGCGAGGTCGCCGCGGTCTCGCGCTCGAACAGCTGCGGCGCGTCGTAGCGGCGAATCTTGCCGTACATCCCGAGATG
>DATBRS010000229.1:0-24080 GCA_036560185.1 Myxococcota bacterium | reverse complement strand
CCCTGCTCGGCGCGCAGCGAGTCGACCGTGATCGCCGCAGATTTCGTGATCGAGCCCATCTCCTTGAACCAGCTCGCGTACATCTCGGCGTCGTGCAGCATGTAGGGCCCGATCTCGCGCCAGGCTCTGTCGACGTCCGTCGCGATGAAGCACGTGCTCGGCGAATCGCCGACGGGGTTGATGAAGAGCTGCGGCTGCGTGCCGTACTCCGCGCAGGCCTGCCGGTAGAGCGCATCGAGCGCTGGATTTCCGCCCATCGTCAGCATGCCCATGCCGAAGCGCGCAGCGCGGCGCACTGCCTCGGGCGCGTTGCCGCCCATGAAGAGCGCGGGCCCGCCCGGCGTCGCGGGCCGCGGCGTCACGTGCACGCGGCGCCCCTCGTACTCGAACGGCTCGCCGCGCCACGCTCGCTTGATCGCGCCGAGGCACGCCTCCATGCGCTTGCCGCGCTGCTTGATGTCGCGCCCGAACATGGCGTACTCCTCGGGGCGATAGCCGAGCGCGCAGATGTACGAGACGCGCCCGCCCGAGACGATGTCGAGCACCGCCATCTGCTCGGCGAGCTCGATCGGATCGTGCAGTGGCACGAGCAGCGCGCCGATCTGGATCGGCAGCTTGCTCGTGCGCGCGGCCATCGCGCTCGCGAGCACGAACGGTGCGGGCAGGTAGCCGTCGCTCGAGGCGTGATGCTCCGAGATCATCGCGAGCGCGGCGCCGTGCTGCTCGCCCCACGCGGCCATCTCGATGGCGGCGCGATACAGCGCGGGCGCGCTGGCGTCGCCGTCGCGCAGCCGCATGTCGAAGCGCAGCGTGAACATCAGACTCTCTCCTGGGCGCTCGCGTCGTCGCCGCGCCAGCTGGAATAGAACTGCGAGAACCAGCGGCGGTACTCGGCCACGGGGCCGTCGCCCTCCGCGAGCGCGGGCCGCGCGCGATAACACTTGTGCTCCCAGATCGGCACGTCCTGCTCGAACTGCGCGCGCGTGATGCGCTCGTTCAGCTCGGCGACGCGCTCGGTCGCGGCCGCGTCCGGCAGGCGCCGCATCGAGAAGTGGAGCTGCACGTCGCAGCGCTCGTCGTCGATCGGCGTCTGCGTGATGTAGGTGAGCATGTCGAGCGGCCCTTGCTTCACGGCCACGGCGACTAGGCCCGGGCCGTTCGTGGTGGTGCGCGAGTGAACCTCGATGCCCGCGGCGCTCAGCACGGTCACTCGCATCACTTGATCGACGACGAGGCTCGCGCCCTCGAAGCGCACCTCGAAGTGATTGCGGTCGGGCAGCGCCATGTCGTGCACGCTCGTGAAGTGCGCGCGATCGAGGATGTTCTCCGTCATGTCCTGCACGTGGACGCGCACGACGTGGGTGCTCGTGCGCCACGGCGTCCAGGCCGCTTCGTCCTCGCGCAGCCGCGAGACCGGATAGCCCGGAGGCGCGCCGCTCGCGTGCTGCCAGGCGTACACGAAGCCGTTCACCTCGCAGCACGCCGCGCCCGCGATCACGGCGCTGCCGCGCGCGTCGCGCGACGCCGCCAGCGCGCGGCCGAAGTAGCCCAGCGCGTGCGGCTCCGCGCCCACGAGCTCCTCTCCGCGCGCCACCGCGTACCAGCCATCGGGCGTCGCGGGGAACGGGTAGCGGCTCGCCATGTCTCGGGTCCCTCAGCGGCCGGGCGTGAACGCGATCGGCAGCGCCGAGAAGCCGCGCACGTTGGTGGAGTGCACGCGCTCAACGCCGCCGGCGTCGATGCGGTAGTCGGGCAGCCGGCGCATCACCTCCTCGAGCGAGACGCGTCCCTCGAGCCGCGCGAGCGCCGCGCCGACGCAGAAGTGGATGCCCTTGCCGAACGCGAGGCTCTCGCTGGTGTCGCGATGGATGTCGAACACGTCGGCGCGCGCGAACACGCGCTCGTCGCGGTTCGCGGAGCCGATCAGCAAGAGCACCTTGTCGCCGCGCCGCAGCTTCTCCCCGTGCAGCTCGAAGTCGCGAGTCGCGGTGCGCGCCATCAGCTGCGTCGAGTTGTCGTAGCGCAGCGTCTCCTCCACCCAGTCCGGGATGAGCGCGGGCCTCGCGCTGACCTCGGCGCGCGCCGCAGGGTTCCGCTCCAGCCAGTAGAGCGCGTTCGCCAGCAGCTTCGTCGTGGTCTCGTTGCCGGCGATGATCATCAGGTAACAGAACGCGATGATGTCCTTGTCCTCGAGGCGATCGCCGTCGATCTCCACCTGCAACAGCGCGCTCGCGAGATCAGCGCCGGGCCGCTTGCGCCGCGACGCCACGAGCTGGAAGAAATACTGCAGCAGCTTCATCGAGGCCTGAACGCCCTCGGGCGGAACGCCGCGCACGCCTTCCGCGCGGTGCAGCACGAGATCGGCGAAGGCGCGCAGCTCGTCGCGATCGCTCTCGGGCACGCCGAGCATCTCGCTCACCACGTCCATCGGCAGCCGGCCCGCGAACTCGGCGACGAAGTCGCAGCGGCCCCGCGCGCTGAAGCGATCGATGTAGGCGCTCGCCAGAGCGCGCACGCGCGGCTCGAGCTCGGCCACGCGCCGCGGGGTGAAGCCGCGCGAGACGAGCCCGCGCATGCGCGTGTGGCGCGGCGGATCCATGCCGAGGAACGAGAGCACGGCGGTGAGGTCCGTGCCGAGGTCGCCCATCTCGAGCGAGATGCCGCCCGCGTTGCAGAGGCGCTCGCTGTCCTTGAAACCCGCGACCACGTCGGCGTGGCGCGAGAGCGCCCAGAACCCGATCTCCGAGTTGCGGTAGACGGGCGCGCGCTCGCGCAGCGCGCGGTAGACGGGATACGGGTCCTCGTGGAACTCGTAGGCGAAGGGGTCAAAGTGAACGGCGTCGGACATGTCTCTCTCTAGCTCCGCCGCAGGTGCGGATGCACTTCGCGCTCGTAGAGCCCGAGCATCTCGGAGGCGAAGCCCGGCTCGATCCCGGCGAGCAGCGGGTTCAGATAGAAGACGCCATCCGCGCCGAGGTCGTCCGCCAGCGCGAGCGCCTGCTCCGGCGTGAGCACCTGATAAGCGCCGCTCTGCCGCACCGTCTCGGCGCTGATGCCTCCGGCGTAGGGGCCGGTCGGCCGGCCATATGCCTCGATCGTCCAGTCCGAGTAGCTGCGCAGCTGGTGCAGCGCGTGCGGGAGGATGCGCTCCCAATCCTTGGCGGGGTCTTTGGAGATCCACAGAAAGATCGGGCCCTGCTTCGGATACGGTCCGGGGTCCGCCTTGCCGAGCTTCAGGCACTCGTCGCGATACGGCTCCCAGAGCCGCGCATCGAGCGGCGGGAACCAGCCGTCGGCGATGTGCGCAGCGCGCCGCGCCGCAGCCGGCGAGCCGCCGCCGAGCAAGATCGGCGGCGGCGGATCGGGTATGGGCGTGATGTGCATGCGTCGTCCTTGCCACGTGAACGGCTCGCCGCGCCACGCGAGGCGAGCGAGCGCGATGAAGTCGCCGATCGCGCGCCAGCGATCCTCGAGCTTGCGCCCGAACATCTCGAACTCGACGGGCCGATAGCCGCCGCCGATTCCGAATAACAAGCGGCCGCCGGTCGCGAGCTGTGTGACCGCCGCGTCCTCGATCAGCTTCACGGGATCGTAGAGCGGAACGAGGGCGACCGAGCTGCGCAGCAGGATGCGCTTCGTGCGCGCGCCCATCGCGGCGGCGAGCACGAGCGGCGACGGGTTGTAGCCGTCGGGAGATGCGTGGTGCTCACCGAGGCCGACGACGTCGAAGCCGAGCGCGTCCGCCCACGCGACTTGATCCAGCGCCGCCGCGTAGAGCTCGCGCGCGGGCGCGCCGAAGCTGGGCGCGCGCATGTCGTACGAGATCACGAGCTGCAAGGTTGTTTGGGCTCCGTTCGGCTTCGCCTCACTGCGCGCGGCCTGCGGCGATGCGCGCCGCTGGGCTGCTTGCGGCTTCTCGAGCCGCGTTCGCTCCGAGAGATTCGCTGGATCGCGCTCACGCTTCGCGGTCGGCGATCGTCGCGTACCAATCGAACTCGCCGCGCCGCACCCAGCCCGGCATGTTGGTTCGCTTCTGCAGCCGCTCGATCATCTTGGGCGTGAGCTGCTGATTCTTCGCCATCTGCGCGAACACCTTGCCGGCGTTGGTGTGGTCGAAGAAGTCGCGCTGCCAGCTCCATTGCTGATTGCCGGCGTAGCGAAACCAGGAGCCGCCGGTGCCGCCGATCTCGTAGGGCTTGCCGTCGTCGCCTCTCACCGGCGCGAGCTGGCGCCAGATGCCGATGATCTCGCCTCTCTGGTCGTCGATCAGCGTGCGCACGTACGGGTACGTCCACTTCTCGAGGCCTTCCATCTCGGTACCGAACACCCATTCGAGGATCTGCTGGCGGCCGCGCGCGACGAACTCCCAGCTCGAACCGTTGTTCCAGGTGTAGATCGCGTCGGGCGCGTAGAACTGCGCGAGCGGCGCCCACTCGCCCGTGCGGCCCGCCTCGTCGTTCGCTGCGACGAAGCGGCGGATCATGTCTTCGAGCTCGGCGCGAGGGAAGGCGGCCATCGGGGCTCCAGTTGTTGGGGGTTCGGGGGCGCCGCAGGGCGCGTCAGTCGTCGAGCGCGAGCGCGCGGGTCGGGCAGAATTTCACGGCGGTCTCCACCTTCTTGCGCAGCGACTCGTCGGGGTTCTCTCGAAGCACGATCACGAGGTGCTTCTGCTCGTCGACCGCGAACACCTCGGGCGCGTCGGCCGCGCAGCTGCCGTGCCCTTGGCACAGGCCGAGGTCGACGCGCACGCGCATCAGGCTCGCTTCCCGGGCAGGCCGATCACCTTCGTCTCGAGGAACTCCTCGAAGCCGGCGTCGCCGTTCTCGCGGCCGATGCCGCTCTGCCGGTAGCCGCCGAAGGGCGTGTCGGCGTGGAACCACATGCCGCCGTTCACGCCGAGCGTGCCGGTGCGGATGCCGCGCGCGACGTCCAACGCGCGCTCCTCGCTCGCGCTGTGAACCGCGCCTGAGAGGCCGTAGATCGAGTCGTTCGCGATGCGCACGGCGTCCGCGTCGTCGTCGAACGGAATCACCACGAGCACGGGTCCGAAGATCTCTTCCTGCGCGATCGACATCTTCGGGTCGACGTCGACGAACAGCGTCGGCTCGACGTAGTAACCTTTGGGCAAGTGGTTTGGCGCACCGCCGCCCACGAGACAGCGCGCGCCCTCCTGCTTGCCGCGCTCGATGTAGCCGAGCACGCGCTGCTGCTGCCGCTTGCTGATCTGCGGCCCCTGCAGGTGCGCGGGATTCGTCGGATCGCCGTACTTCCAGCCCTCGAACGCGGCTCTCACGAGCGCGACGCCCTCGGCGTAACGCGAGCGCGGGAGCAACAGACGCGTCGTGATCGCGCAGCCCTGCCCGCTGTGCACGCACGTCATCGCCGCGCCCGGCAGGACGGCAGCGAAGTTCGCGTCGTCGAGCACGACGTTCGCGGATTTCCCGCCCAGCTCGAGGAACACTTTCTTGACGCTGGCGGATGCGCGCTCCATCACGCGGCGTCCCGTCGCCGTCGAGCCGGTGAAGGTGACGGCGTCGACGCGCGGGTCGGTCGAGAGCATCTCGCCCAATAAGTGGTCGGAGGAGGCGACGACGTTCAGCACGCCGGCCGGGATGTCGGTGCGCTCCGCCGCGAGCTTCGCGAGATGCGTCGCCGACCACGGCGTGTCAGGGGCGGGCTTCAGCACGATCGTGCAGCCGGCCGCGAGCGCCGGACCGATCTTCGCGATGTTCAGATAGAGGGGAACGTTCCAGGGCGTGATCGCGCCGACCACGCCGACCGGCTCGCGCCGCAACAAGCGCCGCTGCGGCTGGCCGAGGAACGGGATGTCCGTCATCGGCCGCTCGTATGCGTAGCTCGCCGGCTTCTCCGCCCAGTACTTCAGCATCTCGATCGGCTCGTCGACGTGCATGAAGCCGGTGAGCGAGACGCACGCGCCCGCCTCGGCGACGACGATCGCGCGCAGCTGCTCCTTGTCCGCTCGCAGCGCGGCGTGGAGCTGCGCGATGCACTTCGCGCGGAACGCGTGGTCCTGCGGCCAGCGCGTCCCGTCGAACGCGCGGCGCGCGGCCGCGATCGCGCGCTCCATGTCCTCTTTCGTGCCGTCCGCCGCGACGCCGATCACCTCTTCGGTGGCGGGGTTCACGTTCTCGAAGGTGGCGCCGTTGCTGGCGGCCACGAGGCGGCCGTCGATCAGATTCGACGTTCCGGGAGCGAGGGGTACGAGCGCCATCGCGCGAATTCTCCGTTGCTTGTTACGGCCGCATCACCTGGCCGCCGTCGACGTTGACGACTTGGCCGGTGATCCAGGAGGCGGCGTCCGAGAGCAGGAACAGCAGCGCCGGGACGTGATCGCTGGGCGTGCCCACGCGCGCGATCGGCAGCCCCGCGACCATCGGCTTGATGAACGAGTCGGGCACCACCGAGTGCAGCGCGCCCGTGTCCGTGGGCCCCGGGGCGATCGCGTTGACGCGGATCTTCTGCGGTCCGAGCTCGCGCGCGAGACCTTGGGTCAGCCCGTTCAGCGACAGCTTCGCGAGGCTGTAGAAGCCCCCAGCCATCCAGGCCGCCGTCGAGGATTGATTCACGATCGCGCCGCCGCCGCGCTTGCGCATGTGCGGAACGCAGGCGCGCGCGCACAGCAGCGCGCCGTTCACGTTCACGTTCATGAAGCGCGTGTAGTAGTCCCAGTCGACGTCGATGTAGGGCGCGAGCTTCATGCCGCCGAAGATCGCGGCGTTGTTGACGAGGAAATCGATACCGCCGAGCTCGGCGACTGCACGCTCCGCCATCGCGCGCGTGCTCTCCGGAGAGCCGACGTCGACTTCGAGCGCGAGCGCGTCGCCACCGCTGGCCACGATCTCGCGCGCGACGCGCGCGCCCGCGTCCTTGTTGATCTCCGCGACCACGACGCGCGCGCCCGCCGCCGCCAGCCCTTTCGCGTAGCCCTCGCCGATGCCGCCGCCTGCGCCGGTGACGATCGCGACCTTGCCTCGAATGCCGGGAAGCTCCATCTGCGACTCCTCGCTCGCGGCTCAGGCCGCGGCGGCTGCCGGCGTGCGCTTCCAGTAGCGCACCCGGAACGGTTGTTTGGGACGCACGACCATCGCCGAGTAGTCGTCCACGTAGCTCGCGGGCGCGGCGGTGAGCGCGAACTCGAAACGGCGCAGCAGCACCGAGAAGATCGCCTTCTGCTGCATCAGCGCGAAGTTCGCGCCGAGGCAGCGATGTCGCCCGCCTCCGAAAGGCAGGTACGCCCACGGCTGCTTCGCGTCTTCCTCGCGCGGCGCGGCGAAGCGATCCGGGTCGAAGCGCTGCGCGTCGGCAAAGCACGTCGGGTCGATGTTCGAGAGGGCGGTCGACATCGCCACGATCGAGCCTCTCGGCACGACCCAGTCCTTGTAGGCGAAGTCGACGAGCGCGGTGCGCGGCAGCCAAATCAGCGGCGGATGCAGTCGCAGCGCCTCCTTGACCGCGTTCTCCAGCTGCGGAATCTCGCGCAGCGCCTGATAAGAGACGTCGCGGCCGTCGGCGTAGATCTTGTCGAGCTCGTCGCCCACACGGCGGAGATAGCCCGGCGCGCGCAGCAGCTCGACCAGCGACCACGCCAGCGTGCCCGCGCTCGTGTGGTGCCCCGCGAAGAGCGTCGAGATCAAGATGCCGCTGATGATGCGCGGCGGATACTTGAGCGTGCCGTCCTCGCGCTTCAGCGAGAGCAGCACGCCGAGCAGGTCTTTCGGCATCTCGGGCAGCGCGAGGCGGCGCTCGATGATGCCGGCGATCAGCTCGTCGAGGCGGCGCTTGGCGCGGTCGCGGCTGCGAAAGTTCTCGATGTCGACGTGCGAGTTCAGATAGCCGATGCCGTCGGTGCCGAGCTCGAGCTCGAAGTAGCGGCGGCCGAACTCGGGCGTCAGCTCCTCGCGGAAGGGTTTTCCGATCAGACACGAGCTCGAGGTGTAGATCGTGAGCTCGGCCGCCCAGTCGAGCAGGTCGATCTCGCCGGCGTCGCCAAGGGCGTCGCAGGCGCGCTCGGCCTCGGCCGCGATGATCTCCGCCGAAGCGCGCAGGTTCGCGTCGCGCAGCGCCGGCGAGCGAATCATCTCGCGGCGCTTCTCCGGCGGCGCGTCGTAGACGACGCCGTCGCCGAAGATCGGCCGCATCAGCTCGTTCGAGGTCGGCTGCGGATCGAACACCTCGTCGGGCTGCCGGAAGAACGCCTCCTGCGCCTCGGGCCCGGTGAAGAAGGCGACCTCACGATCGAGCAAGCGGAACTTGCCGAGCTCGCCGCACTCTTCGCGCAGCCGGCGGAACAGCGCCATCGGGTCGTGGCGCAGCGCCTGCAGGTGACCGAAGCGGCGGCCGCCGCCGGAGAGCTCGGGAATCGCGCGCGTCATGGGGGCTCCTCGCGCGTGCAGCGCGCCGGGCGAGTCACCCTACCACGAGAAACATTTCTCCTGCAATGTTTCTTTGGGGACGTGGTAGGGTGCGTTCCGAACGGGAGACCGGACGATGCGAGCAGCCTTCATCGGACTCGGAGACATGGGCGCGTCGATGGTGGCGCGCCTGGTCGCGCAGGGCGTCGAGACCAGCGTCTACGACCTCGCGCCGGCCGCGATCGATGCGTGCGTCGCGAAGGGCGCGAAGGCGGCGGCGTCGCCCGCCGCCGCGGCCGCCGGCTGCGAGGCCATCGGAGTGTGCGTGCCCGAGGACGATCACGTGCGCGGCGTGCTGCGTGGGCCGAACGGCGTCCTGGCCGGGGCGCAGCGCGGCGCGGTGATCGCCGTGCACAGCACGATCCTGCCCAGCACGGCACAGGAGCTCGCGCGCGAGGCAGCGGATGCCGGCCTCGGCCTTCTCGACGCGTGCGTGACCGGCGGCGCCGCGCGCGCCGTGCAGGGCAAGCTCGTCTTCCTGGTCGGCGGCGAAGCCTCGCACGTCGAGCGCATCAAGCCTTACTTGGAGGCGTGCTCCGAGCGCGTCGTCCACGCGGGCGCGATCGGCAGCGGCGCGAAGCTGAAGCTGTGCATCAACCTGATCACGTACCTGCAGTGGGTCGCTTCCTTCGAAGCGATGACCCTCGCCAAGGCGGCGGGACTTCCCCAACAAGTGCTGGAGGACGCGGGGCGCGGCAACGGCCAGATCACCGAGCTGATGATCCAGTACATGGCCCTGCACAAAGCGCCCGAGGCCGCACGCAAGAGCGAGGGGATGCAGAAGTTCCTGCGCGCCCAGCTCTTCAACGCGGAGAAGGACCTCGCCTGGACGCTCAAGCTCGCGCGCGAGTGCGGTGTCGCGCTGCCCGGCACGGCGCTCGCGTCCCAGATCATGGCGCGCATCTACACCATCGAGGACCCGGGCAAGCGCTGAGGCAGA
Source organism: Myxococcota bacterium (assembly GCA_036560185.1). Taxonomy (GTDB): domain Bacteria; phylum Myxococcota_A; class UBA9160; order UBA9160; family UBA6930; genus VGRF01. The sequence continues at coordinate 14,708 of DATBRS010000229.1, read as the reverse complement.
ACGTGTCGACCGCAACCACCGACATCCGAGCGAGCAGGCGAAGCCGGCCTCGATCCGGCCGCCTTCGGAGCCGCGCGAAACGCGGCCGCACACAAGCCGAGCGAACGTCGGAGACGCGCGCGCGCATCATCGAGGCCGTGCACACGTGCATCTCCGAGCACGGCTTCGCGCGCACGACGGCGGCCGAGATCGCCAAGCGCGCGGGCGTGACCTGGGGCGCGGCTCAGCACCACTTCGGCGGCAAGGACGGCATCCTGCTCGCGGTGCTCGAGGATTCTTTCGAGCGCTTCGCCGCGAAGCTCGCCGAGGTGCCCGACGAAGCGCCCCTCGCCGACCGCGTCGCGCAGTTCGTCGAGCGCGCGTGGGAACACTTCGCGAGCCCGCACTACCGATCGACGTTCGAGATCCTGATCCACGCGAGCGACGTGTTCCCGCGCGACTCGATGTGGCGCGAGCGCATGGAGAAGGCCTGGGCGCGCATCTGGAGCGAGGTCTTCTCCGGCGAGCGGCTGCCGCGTCGCCGTGCGCTCGCGCTGCAGCAGTTCACGGTGGCGGCGCTCGCCGGACTCGCCTCGCTGCGCATGCTCCAGGGCGAGGCGGCCGCGCCGCGCGAGGCCGAGCTCGCGCTGCTGCGCGACGCGTTGCTGCGGGAGCTCGCCGCGGCGTAGGCTGCGACTCCGCCGCGGCGAACGACCGGCGCGTGCACAGCGAGGAGTCTCCGCATGCCCAAGCTCACAGGCCAAGTCGCACTCGTCACCGGCGCGGGCCAAGGCGTCGGACAGGGAATCGCGCTCGCGCTCGCCGCGGAAGGCGCCGCGGTCGCGGTGATGGGCCGGACGCGCGCGAAGCTCGACGACACGGTGAAGCAGATCGAGCAGCGCGGCGCGCGCGCGATCGCGATCGTGGGCGACGTTTGCAGCGCCGACGACGTGCAGCGCAGCGTCGACACCACGGTGCGCGAGCTCGGCGGTCTGCAGATCCTCGTGAACAACGCGCAGGTCGTGCCGCTCGGGAGGCTGCTCGAGGTCACGGACGCGAGCTTCGCCGATGGCTGGGCCTCTGGGCCGCAGGCGACACACCGCTTCATGCGCGCCGCGCACCCGCACCTGAAGCAGCGCGGCGGCGTGATCATCAACCTCGGTACCGCCGCGGCGCTGCGGCACGACCCAATCGGCTACGGCTGTTATGGCGCCGTCAAGGAGGCGATCCGCACGCTCACGCGCGCGGCGGCAGTCGAGTGGGGCGCCGACGGCATCCGCGCCGTGAACATCCTTCCGCTCGCCGAGTCGCCGGGCTTCGCGGGCTGGAAAGCCGCGCGCCCGGATGAATACGCCGAGTACTGCAAGAGCATCCCGGTCGGCCGCGTGGGCGACTGCGAGAAAGACATCGGCCGCGTCGTCGCGTTCCTGTGCAGCGAGGAAGGCAGCTACGTGAACGGAACGAGCATCACGGTGGACGGCGGCCGGGACTTCTTGCGCTGAGACCTCGCGGATGCGCTAAGTGCCGAGCCGCTTTTCCATCTTCTGGTGCTCGATGCCCGCCTCGAAGAAGCGCGGGCCGACGCTCTGCCAGCCGAGCTTGTCGTAGAACTCGACGACCGAGGCCTGCGCGTGAAGCACGAGCTGGCGCTGCCCGATCTTCCGGGCGTGCGCCTCCACCGCCAACATCAAGTCGCGCCCGAGACCGCTGCCGCGCGACTCCGGAAGCACCGCGACGCGCTCCACCTTGTGCTGCGATCCGTGAGGCCGCAGGCACGCGCAGCCGAGCGCGCGGCCCTGCGCGTCGCGCGCGAGGAAGTGGGCGCGCTCGCCGTCCTTGCCGTCGAGCTCGTCGGCCTCGGGGACGCCCTGCTCGTCGATGAAGACGCGGCGCCGGATCTCGATGCTCTCGGCCGGCGCGCGGCCCTGGTGCAGCTCGATGCTCGGTGCGGCCATGCTCCGCATGCTCGCGCGAAGCCCCCGGCTTCGCGACTCTCGGCGCCGTGAACTTCTTCGCGCACGCCTACCTCGCGCACGAGCGCAGCGCCGACGCCGCGTTCGTGCTCGGCGCCATGCTGCCCGACCTGTGCGCGTTCTCCGGTGGGCGCTTGCCCGAGGCGCCCGATTCGCCGCTCGGCGACGGTGTGCGCTTCCATCACGCCAGCGACGCAGCGTTCCACGCCGCGAGCGAATTCGCCGCGTTCTGCTCCGAGCTCTCGGCCGCGCTGCAGGCGGAGGGCGTGCGCCGCGGCCCGGCGCGCGGCGTCGCCCACGTGGGCGGCGAGCTGTTACTGGACGGCTGGCTCGCGCGCCGCAGAGGCGTACCCGCGCTCTACCGCTCTGCGCTCGCGGACGCGCGCGCGCTGCTCGCGGGCGCGCCTGCGCTCGCACCGCTGCGCGAGGGCATCGCGGCCACCTGCGCGCGCGTGCTCGCAGCGCCGCTGCCCGAGGCGTACACGGACGCGGAGTTCGTGTGCGCGCGCGTCGAGCGCGCGCTCGCGCCGCGCGCGTACCTCGCGCTCGCGGCGCACGAGCTGCCGGCCGTCGCGCGCGCGCTCACGGAAGCCGCGCCGCTGACGGAGCGCTGGGCCGAGCCGGCGCTCGCGAGCGCGGCCGAGGGGCTCGCGCAGACGAGCGCTCGGCGACCTCGGCCGGCGAGCGCGCACGCGTGATCTCCCACGATTGGGGAGCGACCGAGGCCGAGCGCGCACTGCGCTTTCCGCACGACCCGGCCCTGCCCGACTCGCGCGATCTGCTGTATCGCGGCGTCGACGTGGCCGCCCCGGCTCCTCTCGTATTCCGCTGGCTCTGCCAGCTGCGCGCTGCGCCCTACAGCTACGACTGGATCGACAACGCCGGCCGCCGCAGCCCGCGTGAGTTGACGCCGGGCCTCGAAGCGCTCGAGCTCGGGCAACGCTTCATGTCGATCTTCCGGCTGGTCGCCTTCGAACGCGACGTCGCGCTCACGCTCGCGACGCCTCCGGGCTCGCGGGGTGCGCGCCTGTTCGGCGTCGTGGAGGTCACTTATTGGGCGCGCGCGCTCGAGGGCGCGCGCACGCGGCTGCTCGCGAAGCTGCGCGTCGAGCCCGCGCCGGGCGCGCTCGGCGGCTTCATGCGCGCGTTCCTGCCCTGGGGCGACCTCGTGATGATGCGGCGCCAGCTCCTGAACTTGAAGCGCCTCGCTGAGCGCAGCGCAGCGCACACCCTGCCACTCCTCGAGGAGACGCGATGAAGATCGACGCCGGCCTGATGAGCCCGAATCTGAACGAGGCCGCCGCCACCGCCGCGCGTCTCGAGGCGCAAGGCTTCGGCGCTGCGTGGAGCTTCGAGAGCGCGCACGATGCGTTCATTCCGCTCGTGCTGGCAGCCGGGGCGACGCAGCGCATCGAGCTCGGCACCGCGGTCGCGATCGCGTTCGCGCGCAACCCGATGAACGTCGCGCAGGTCGCGTGGGACGTGCAGACGATCGCGCGCGGCCGCTTCCGGCTCGGGCTCGGCACGCAGATCCAGCCGCACATCGAGAAGCGCTTCAGCATGCCGTGGTCGGAGCCCGCGAAGCGCCTGCGCGAATTCGTGCTCGCGATCCGCGCGATCTGGCGCGCCTGGGAGAGCGGTGAGCGGCTCTCGTTCCGCGGCGAGTTCTACACGCACACCCTGATGACTCCGTTCTTCAATCCCGGCCCCAACGAATTCGGCGCGCCGCCGATCTTTCTGGCCGGCGTCGGCCCGAAGATGGTCGAGACCGTGGGCGAGGTCGCCGACGGCTTCCTGGTGCATCCGCTGCACTCGCCGAGCTTTCTCGATGCCGTCACGCTGCCGGCGCTCGACCGCGGCCTCGCGGCCAGCGGCCGCTCGCGCAAGGACATCGCGATCTCGTGCCAGACGATCGTCGCCATGGGCAACACGCCCGCGCAGATCGAGAGCGCGCGCCAGAAGGCGCGCGGGCAGATCTCGTTCTACGGCTCGACGCCCGCCTACCGCGGCGTGCTCGAGCATCACGGCTACGGCGCGCTGCATCCCGAGCTGAACCGCCTGTCGAAGACGGGCGGCTGGGCCGAGATGATGAAGCGCATCGACGACACGCTCTTCGACCACATCGCCGTCTCGGGGACGCCCGCCGAGGTGGGCCGCAAGCTGAGGGCGCGCAACGCCGGCTTCGCGGCGCGCACGACGCTCATGCTCTACGACGAGACGGGAGACGCAGAGGCGGTGCGCGAGGTGGTCGCGGGAGCCGCGTGAGCCGGCGCACCGAGAATCGGCAGCGGGCGGCGCTCAGGGCACGCGGCCGGGAAACAGCCGCCGCAGCTCGTTGCGGAAGAGCTCCACGAACAGGTCGAAGCCGCTCGAGGACGGATGCAGCTCGTTGTGCCACGAGCTCGTCGCGTTCGGCAGCGTTGCCTGCCCGTCGAGGAACGACACGTTCGGCCGCTGAAGCGCAGCGAGCATCGCGGCGAATCGCTGCAGCATCTCGCGCACGACGAGCGCGCAGGCGTCGGACGGAGCGCTGAACTTCGGGAATTTTCGAAGCTTGAAGGTCGGCGCGAGCCACGGACCGAAGAAGCAGACGCCGCGGTTGTCCGGAAGCGCGAAGTCGTAGGCATGGAAGACGAGGTGCGTCGTGGGGCTGTGGAGATCGCGCAGCCCGATCAGATCCTCGTAGCCCGCTCGCACGAGCGCGAGCGCCGCGGCGAAGCGCGCGGGCTCGATCAGCTGCGCCGGCGGGGTATTCGGCTGAAAGTCCCGCACCCAGAGCGCCATCGGATCGCCGACGATGTCGTTTCCGCCGCCCGAGAAAAGCAAGACGTCCCAGGGAGCGCCGCTCGGCCCTCCGTCCTCGAGCTTCTTCCGTAACACCTTCCGCTGCTCGACGCCGAGCATGTAGCGAACCTCGTCGCCCGCTTCGGCGAGGTTCCGGATCGGCAAGTCGATGCGCGCGGCGAGCCGCGAGATGATTCCACCCCGCGCGTGCGCCGGATAGTCGAACCACGAGTCGCCCTCGGCGAGGATCTGGAGGGGTGGCGGAGTGGGCGCCTTCTTCGCCTTGCCGGCGACGACCGCGCCGGCGGGCTTCGCCGCGCTCTTGAACGCGGCGGCGTATGCGCGCTCTCGGCGCGCGAACTCGCGCTTGCGCTCCGCGCCGTGCTGCTTGCGTGCGGCGCCGATCTCGCGCGGCGACAACGGAGCGGCGCTCCTTCGCGCCGCGCGCTTTCGCTTCGAGGCTGCCGTCGTTCTCTTCATGGCGTCCTCCCTCTTCGAGCCGTCAGGCTCTCCGCCTCGCACGCAGAGCCAGCGCGCTCTGCACGCCGCTCCACAGCGCGCAGATCAGCAGCCCCCCCGCTTCCCGCGCGACCTCGTCGCTCTCGGCGAGCATGTGCCAGTGCGTGAACGCCTGCTCGCGCGCGCCCAACAAGTCGGGCAGCGCACGCAGCGCGAGCGCGCTGAAGAGCGCGAATGCAGCCGCGTTCGGGAGCAGCGGGAGATGCCCTTGGGCTGCGCGCGCGGCGAGCAGGGCCGCAACGCCGTAGATCGCCATCCAGTACGCGGGATCCGGGTCGTTCCACTGCACCGCGACGGAGACGACGAACAGCGCCGTCATCACGCCCGCAGCGGCGCGGAACGCGCGGCTCACGCGGGGCGGACCCGCGGCGAGCTCACGCGCGCGGCTTCCCGAACGCGCCGGCGTCGCGCAGCGCGGCCAACTCGGTCGCGCTCTTGCCGAGCACGCTCGCGAGCACGGCGTCGGTGTGCTGTCCCGCGCTCGGCGCTCTCGCCGGCGCCGGCAGCTCCTCGCCGGGGAACTTCACCGGATACGGCAGCATGTCGGCGCCGCACTGCTCGTGGGAATAGAGCGGGAAGCGATCCCGGAACTGCGGATCGTCGACGATGTTCTTCGGCGTATTGCAGGGCGCGATCGGGAAGTCTCTCTCTTCGCCGAGCGCGATCCATTCCTTCGCCGTCTTGGCCTTGAAGATGTCGCGCAGGATCGCCTGCAGCTCGCGGTTGCCGCGCGCGTGGTCGGCGTACTTGCTGCCGGGCCAGCGCTCGAACAGCTCGGGCCGGCCGATGCAGAGGCAGAAGTTCTTCCAGAACGCCTGCTCCGAGGCCATGAACAGCACGTGCCCGTCCGAGCTCTCGTAGATCTGGTACCGCACGCCTTCCTTCATGCCTGCGGTGCCGGGCGCGCGTCGCACGTAGCCGTCGGACTTGTTGCCGGTGACGACGTCCTCGGGCCGGCGGTACGCGAGCCAGCTCTCGATGCGATACCAGTCCATGTAGGCAGTGGAGTCGCTCTGCCCGATCTCCAGCTCGCAGCCTTCGCCAGTCGCGCGCGCGCGGATCACGGCGGCGAGAATGCCGAGCGCGCCGAACATCGGGCCCGCGTGCATGCCGATCGACGCGTGCTCGGGAATGAAGCAGAAGCCCTCTTCGTCGACCTCGGGCTTGATCGCGCCGCCCCAGGTGTCGAAGGCGATGCCGTGCGCGGGCAGATCCCGATACGGCCCGGTCGCGCCGTAGCCGGAGATGTTGCAGAACACGATCTTGGGATTGATCGCGCGCAAATCCTGATAACCGAGCCCGCGCGCCGCGAGCGAGCCGGGCCGCATCGCTTCGATCACGACGTCGGACTTCGCGACGAGGTCCTTGTACAGCTGCACGCCCTGCGGCGTCTTCAAGTCGAGCACGATGCTCTGCTTGCCGCGGTGCACGTGCAGGTGCAGCAGCGACACGCCCTCGATCATGGGCCAGGTCATGTCGCGGATGTAGTCGCCGGCGGGCGACTCGACCTTGATGACCTCGGCGCCGAGATCCGAGAGGTGCGTGCCGATCGCGCCCGGGCCGAGCAGCGACGACTCGATCACGCGCAGGCCGGCGAGGGGTCCACCTGTGTGCATCGCGAAATCTCCTAGTCGAGAACCGCTCGCGCGATCAGCTCCTCGAGGTGCGACGGGTCGTACCACGAGAGCTGCAGCTGCTTCGCGCGGCGGAAGAAGAGCTGGATGTCGTACTCGATCGTGAAGCCGACCCCGCCCCAGATCTGCTGGCAGGTCGCGGTGACGTCGCGAAACGTGTCGCACGCGAACAGCTTCGCCATCGGCGCGAGCCGCGCCGTGTCGGCGCCCGCGTCGCGCGCGGCCGCGGCCTCGTAGGTGAGGTACTTGCTGCCGTCGAGCGCGGTCGCCGCGTCGGCCAGGTAGTGCGAGATCGCCTGGAAGGCGCCGATCGGCTTGTCGAACTGCTTGCGGTCCTTCGCGTACTGCACGGTGATGTCGAGCGCGCGCTGGCAGGCGCCGTTCGCGAACGCGGCGAGCACGACGATCGCGTCGCGCATCGCGCGCTCCCACGCCGCGAAGCCCGCGTTCACGCCGCCGACGCGTGCGGCGTCGGCCACGCGCACGCCGTCGAACGCGAGCTCGTACTGCGTATCGGACGCGAGGCTCCGCACCTGCTTGGCCGTGACGCCCGAACCGCCCGGCTCAACGAGGAACAGCGTGAGCTCGCTCGGCGCGTCGCCAGTGCGCGCGAGCACGAGCAGGCGCGCCGCGATCGCCGCGAACGCGACGCCGCGCTTCTCGCCGTCCAGCACCCAGGACGCGCCCTCGCGGCGCGCGCGCAGCTGGACTCCGTTCGCGCCGAAGCCGCGCTGCGGCTCGAGCCACGCGGGCGTGATCACCGAGTCGCCGCTCGCGATGCGCGGCAGCCACGCGCGTCGCTGCGCCTCGTCGCCCGCAGCACTCAGCACGCTCGCGCAGAGCACGCTCGACACGAACGCCGGCGTCGGCGCGAGCGCGCGGCCGAGCTCCTCGAAAGCGATCACCGCCTCGAGCAGGCCCTGCCCGGCGCCGCCGTGCATCTCGGGCACGAGCATCCCCAGTACGCCCGTCTCGCCGAGCTTCTTCCAGAGCGCCTCGGGCATGCCGCGCGGATCGTCTTCCATCGCGCGCACGACCTCCACCGTCGCGTGCTCGCTGCACACGCTGCGCACGAGGTCGCGCAGCGCCTGCTGCTCGTCGCTGAAGTCGAGGTTCATGCGGGTCGCCGCGAGCGCCGAGCCGCTACGGGCGCCAGGCGTCGCCGTGGCGCGCCCACGGGTTGTCGCCCGCTGCGGTCGGCACCGCGATGCGCGCGTTGCACTCGGTCGTGGTCTCGCCGCGCACCGTCAGCCACACCGAGAGATCGACGAAGCCGCAGCCCGTCGCGTCTCGCTCGACGTTGTCCACCCGGCCGTGGAACACCATGGTGTCGCCGGGGAAGACGGAGTCCTTCATGCGGAACTTGATGCGCGCGAGCCGGCCGTACGGGCCCGTCCAGTCGGTGATGAAGCGCTCGAAGTAGGCCGCGTTGTGCGGCGTGTTGATGAACACGTGGCGCGTGCCGTTGCGCTCGACGGCGAAATCCTTGTCGTGATGCATCGGCCGCCAATCGCGGCTCGCGAGCGCGCCCAGCACGACCGTGGTCGGCGTGACGTCGATCTTCAGCTCGGGCAGCGCCTCGCCCGCACGGATGTCTTCGAGAGTTCGCAGCGTGTGAGCCATCACTTCCTCCGGTAGCCGTAACCGGTGTAGGTCTCGATCGCGACGCGTTCGCCGCGCTGATTCTCGTAGTGCACCTCGAGCCCCCAGAAGTGCCCGATGCCGAGCTTGGTCTCTTTGAGCGGCGAGATCGAGGTGATCACCTGATGCGTCTTCAGGCGATCGCCGATGCGCACGGGCTCGTAGAACGTGATCGCGTTGTCCGTCATCACGGCTTCCGGAACGTTCAGCCGCGCCTTCAGATCGAAGTGGCACTGCAGCGGCACGGCGCCCTCGTCCCTGCCGGGCGACCAATGATGCGGGCGGAACCACACCGAGATCATGGTGGGCGGCGCGATGAAGCCGCCGGTGATCTCCTGCGCGGCCTTCTCGTCCCAGAACAGCGGATTGCCGTTCATCACCGACGAGCAGGTCGTGAACACGTAGCCGCGCTCGACGTCGAAGTCGCCCCACAGCTCGTATCGCTTCTGGCCGATCCACGCTTGCACGTCGGCCGGGATCTCGGACATCGCACTCTCCTGTTGGCTGACTCGCTCGCCGCGGCCGCGCGGGCTCGCTTGTTAGGCGATGATGCCGAACGCTCTCAGGTCCTCGATGCGGCTCACACTGAGCCCCGCCTCGCGCAGGAGCTCCTGCACGTCGGAGTTCGAGGCGTCGCGCGCCTCGAAGGGCTCGCCGTCGCGGTCCATGCCCGCGAGCACCGGCGCCACCTGCTGGAATGCGCCGCGATTCGCGTGCACCGCCTCGCTGAAGGCTCCGCGGGCCGCGAGGTGCTTGTCCTTCACCAGCTCCTCGATCGAGTACACCGCGGAGACGCAGGTGTCGTTCGGCGCCAACTCTTTCACCCAGTCGTCGCGGTCGCGCGAGCGGAACGCGGTCGCGAAGGCCGCGCGGACCTGCGCCTGCGCGTTGTCGTCGTACTGCTTGTCCGCGTAGCGCTCGCAGCCGAGCGCCTTGCACAGGTTGCGGTAGAAGTGCCCCTCGATCGCGCCGACGGCCACCCATTTCTGATCCGCGCATTGATAGGTGTCGTAGAACGCGTAGCGGCCGGTCAGCACGTCGTGCCCCGGTCCGGGCTTTTCGCCGGTGGCGAGAAACTCGTCGATGTAGAGCGAGGTCAACGAGAGCACGCCGTCGGTGACCGAGACGTCGAGGAACTCGCCGCGCTTGGTGGCGTGACGCCGCTGGATCGCCGCGAGCACGGCGATCGCGGCCTGCATCCCGCCGGCCGCGCTGTCCGCGATCGTCGCGCCCGGCAGCGGCGGCTTGCCGCCCGCCCCGCGGCCCGAGGTGTGGAGGTAGCCGCCCATCGCGAGATAGTTGAGATCGTGCCCCGCCCACTGCGCCGCCGGCCCGGTCTGGCCGAAGCCGCTGGTCGAGACGTAGATGATGCGCGGGTTCACGCGCTTCACCGCCTCGTAGTCGATGCCGAGGCGCTTAACAACTCCCGGGCGGTAGCTCTCGACGATCACGTCGGCGAGCTTGGCGAGCTTGATGAACGCGTCGCGGCCCTCCGGCTCCTTCAGATCGAGACGCAGCTGCTTGAAGTTGCGGCGCGCGCTGTAGGCGTAGAAGGCAGGCTCCACCTGAGCGCCCGCGCGCCGCGGCGGCGCGCCGACCTTGATCACGCGCGCGCCGTAATCAGCCAGGATGCGCGTGCAGCGCGTGCCGGGCCCCACCGTGGAGAGATCGAGCACCGTGATTCCGGCGAGCGCGCTCGGCAGGTCGCTCTTCGCGCGTTTCGGCCGGCGCGCGACCACCGGCGCCTTCACCGGCATGCGGCGACCGGGAACGATGCGCTTGCGCGGTTTCATCTCGTGTCTCCGATGCGGCGGACGCTCGCCGTTGCGACGCCCGCTCAGCCCGATGCGCGCACTCGCGAGCGAACGCCGGGACCGCGGCCACCGTGGCGACGAGCGCGGCTCTTGGGCAAGGCGCCCCCATGCTATTCGAGACGCCGCGTCTTGTAAATCGAAACCCCGCGGGAGGCGCGAAGATTCCGGCTCGCCTCCCCAGGCCGAAGTGCGCGGAATGCTGTAGGAATTGGCCCTTCATCGAGGAACGAAGCGATGCCCTCTCTCCGCCAGCGCGCGCGCTGGGCTCCGGTCTGGATTCTGGCTGCCGCGCTGCCGCTGGGATGCGCATCGACGCCCGCGGGCGGCGATTGGCAGGTCGTCGAGGGCCCGGCCATCGCCGTCTATACGGATGGGAGCGTGGAATCCGCGACCGCGCTCTACGGCGAGCTGGAGCGTTTCCGCGGGGCGACCGCCTGGTTCACGAACCTCGAGAAGGCGAACGTCGGCAAGGTCCGGGTGATGGCGTTCAAGAGCGGGACCGACGCGCTCCCGTACCTCGTCGAGAAGGACGTCGGCGCTTGGGCGAGCATGAGCGTCGACGGCAACCTGGCCGCGACCAAGCTCGAGAGCAAGACGAAGCTCGCCGACCGCCAGGCCCTGAAGCGCGATCTCGTGAAGGTATGGATGGACTACGCCGGCGTGCGCGCGCCGCTCTGGTATCGCGAGGGCCTCGCGGAGCTCATCTCGGCGTTCGACGTGCAGGAGAAGACCGTGACGACGGGCGGCCTGCCGCCGGTCGAGCTGAGCACCTACGCCGAGCTCATCGCCGACGAGAAGAAGGGCCACGCGCCGGGCGAGCTGCTCAGCGAGACGCCGGCTCGCTACACGCTCGAGGATCGTGCGCGCGTGTGGCTGGCGGTTCACTACCTGATGGTCGCGAACACCGAGCGACAGACAGCGCTGCGCGAGTACTTCCGCGCGTGGTCGAAGGGCACGCCGAGCGCCGATGCCTTTCACACGGCGTTCGGCCAAACGCCCGCAGATTTCTACCGCCTCGAGGTCGCCCGCTATGGCACGCGCGCACTCGCGGCGCGGCAATACAACGTCGACGGCGCGGTCCCGGAGCCGAAGGTGCGCGAGGCGACGACGGAAGAGATCGAGAAGCTGACGGCCGAGGTGGATCGCGCGGTGCAGCGGCTGCGGTAAGCGGCGCAGCCGCGCGCAGCGAGCCGCAGGCGAGCGGAGAACAGTGGCCTAGTCGTTCGCGACCAGCGCCTGCAGCGATCGCCCGATTCTGCCCGCGCGGTCGAACTGCACGACCTCCGCGATTCCGACGCCGGCGCGGTCGGTCATCACGGCCGGCCGAAACGCGAGCCACTCGCCTTCGGGCACACGCTCGCGATAGAGCGTGATGTCGGCATTGATGAAGCGCGTCTGCACGGAGCGCGTGTCCGCGGCGCCGCGCAGGAACGCGAGCCGGCCGCCCATCGCGAAGCTGAGGTCGCTGAGCATGCCGAAGCGCACCTGCGGCGAAGTGGTCTCGCCCGCGACCAGATCGAGCGGCGTGGTGAGCCACGCGGCGGGGCCCAGCTCGTCGCGCGTCGTGCGCACGACGAGCGAGAGGTGGAAGCCGGGCGGCGCTTGATCGCGAAACCACGGCGGCATGAAATCGTGCGCCTCGGCGCGCTCCGGCGGCGGCGGTGTGGGCGTCGCGTCCGGCCACGCGCTCGCGAGCTCCGGCCGCGGCACGAGCAGCAGCGCGCTCGCGCGCGCAATCTCCTCTGCGCCGCGCTGCAGCGTGAAATCTGCGAGCCCGAGCTTGCGTCCGCGGCGCAGCCAGCGCGTCGCGAGCCGCAGCGGCTGCTTCGGCACGGGGCGGAACAGATCCACGGTGAGGCGCGCGAGCTGTAGGCGCGACTCCGCCGCGCACTCCTCTGCTGCGCGCGTGAACAGCCCCGCGACCGGACCGCCGTGCTGCGACTCCGCCGACCACGGGCTGCCGGCCCAGGCCGTGGGGACGAAGAGATCGCCGTCGCGCTCGTAGATGTGATCCGCCACCGCTCGCTCTCGCCCGCTCAACTCACGCGGATCGGCACGGTCGCAAAGCCGCGCACGTGGGCCTGATAAGTGCGCGTCAGGCCGGATGCATCGACCTCGTACTTCGGGAAGCGCTCGCGGATCTCCTCGAGCGCGATGCGCGCTTCGAGACGCGCGAGCGACTTCCCGACGCAGACGTGCTGCCCGTGCCCGAAGTAGACGGTGCGATCGCGCGGGCGCCGCAAGTCGAAGCGATCGGGCTCGGGATACTCGCGCTCGTCGCGGCCCGCGGCGCCGGTCACGAGCGCGACGCGCGCGCCCGCCGGAATCGTGACGCCGTGCCAGCTCGTCTCGTGCTGCGCGACGCGGCCCTGATACTGCGAGGGCGCGTCGAAACGCAGCGTCTCCTCGATCGCGTCGGGAATCAGGCGCGGCTCGCGCCAGATCAGCGCGCGCTGCTCCGGGTTCTGCCACAGGTAGACGGCGAGATTCCCGATCAGCTTGGTCGTCGTCTCCGCGCCCGCGCCGCCGAGCAGGTTGCAGAACGCGCCGATCTCGTCGTCCGTCAGTGCGCGCGTCTCGCCGTCGACGTCGTCGTAGCGCGCCTCCGCCATCAGGCTCAGCAGATCGTCCTGGGGCCGCTTGCGGCGCTCGCCGAGCAGCTCGCGAATCATCGCCTGCGAGCGCTGGATCGCCTCGATGCCGGACTGCGGCGGCAGATTCGTGTCGGGGTCGCGCGCGAGGCTCTGCTCGATGCGCAGCCGGAACTCGTCGCGATGCTCGGGTGGGAAGCCGAGGAACACGCTGATCACGTCCATCGGGAACTTCACCGCGAACTCGCGCTGGAGGTCGAACGCGCCCCGGCCCGCCAGCGCCTCGAGATGACCCCGCGCGATCGCACGCAGCTGCGGCTCGAGCGCTGCGATGCGGCGCGGCGTGAAGCCGCGGCTCACGATGTTGCGGATGCGCGTGTGGCGCGGCGGATCCATGCCGATGATCGAGAAGAACTCGCCGGGGATCTCGCCGTGGTTCTCGAGCGTCGGTCCGAGCCGCGAGCTGAACGTCTTCCAATCGAGCGTCGCGTTCCAGACGTCGTCGAAGCGGAAGAGCGCGTAGAAGTTCATGCGCGCGTTGTGAGCGCAGGGCTGATGATCGCGGAACCAGCGGTAGGCCGGGTACGGGTCGACCTGCATCTCGTGCGAGTACGGGTCGTAGCTGCGCTCGGCGCCGGACATGGGCGCACGATAAGCCGGGCTCCCGCCGCGGCGCAGCAGACGCGCAGCGACCCGCGGCGGCCTCGCGTAAGCTGCGCGCCCTTCGCGGGAGGCGACATGGGAAAGCTCGACGGACGCGTGGCGGTGATCACGGGAGCGGGGCGCGGCATCGGCGCGGCGGTGGCGGAGACGATGGCGGCGGAGGGCGCGTGCGTCGTCGTGAACGATCTCGGCGTCTCGCTCGATGGCGGCAACGCGAGCGCCGGGCCGGCGCAGGAAGTCGTGGACAAGATCCTGAAGGCCGGCGGCAAAGCCGTCGCGAACACCGCCAACGTCACGAGCTTCGACGCCGCGCGCGAGCTCGTGCAGACCGCGGTGCGCGAGTTCGGGCGCCTCGACGTTCTCGTGAACGTCGCCGGCATCATTCGCGACGGCCTCGTCTGGAAGCTCACCGAGGACCAGTGGGATTCCGTCATCGCCGTCCACCTGAAGGGCACCTTCAACACCACGCGCCACGCCAGCGAGTGGTGGCGCGACAACCGCGGCGGCCAGTACCGCATCATCAACTTCGTGTCGGGCTCCGGGCTGTATGGCTCGCCCGTCCAGCCCAATTACGCGGCCGCGAAGATGGGAATCGTCGGTCTGACGTTTTCGTGCGCGAACTCTCTCGGCCAGTATGGCGTGACCGCCAACTGCATCGCGCCGGTCGCCTTCACGCGCATGACGGAGAGCCTGCAGGGCAAGAGCACGCTGATGAACTACAGCCCTGATAACCCACGCATCAGTGTCGCGAACGTCGTGCCGCCGGTGATCTACATGGCGAGCGAGCGCAGCGCGTGGCTGAACGGGCGCGTCGTGCAGTGCGGCAACGGGCGCATCGGCCTGTTCGCGAACCCCGTAATCACTCGCGAGGTGGTGACCGACGGCGTGTGGGACATGGACACCGCGTTTGCGGAGATGGAGAGCTCGTTCCAGGAAGCGCTCTTCAGCCCGAATCCGTTCGCGAAGAAGGCCTGAGGCGGCTTCCTATCGCCGCTTCGCGAGCTCGCCGAGGATCTCGGCGTGACGCGCGCGGGTGATGCGGTAGAACGCGGCGAAGCTGATCGGCACGAGATAGAAGACCGGCAGGCCGAAGCCCGCGACGATCCCGAG
>DATBRS010000228.1:0-8595 GCA_036560185.1 Myxococcota bacterium | reverse complement strand
GTTGTTAGGAGAGGACCGCGCGCTCGCGGGCTTCTACTTCTCGGTGACGGGAGAGTGGACGAAGCCGATCGTGCAGCCGCTGCTCGCGAAGTCGGTGGCGTCGGGGCCGGCGAGCCTCGTGCTCGAAGGCGTGCCGAACTTCGTGTTCGGGTCGCTCAAGGCAATCGGGGATGTGCTGGCGCCGCCGGTGGTGCAGGAGAAGAAGGAGGCGGAGGTGCCGCCTGCGGCGACGGCGCCGTTGGCGCCTGCGCCGGAGCCTGGGGCGTAGCGCGGGAGGCTGGTGCGAGGCAGCGCGTCCGGCGGCGGGGGCCGGCTGCGCGCGATGGCTCGGCTGCGGCCCTCTTGGCGGCCGCGTCGGGGGGCGAAGGAGAGCGCGCACTTCGAGGCGTTGCGCTGCGCGGAGATCGGGCCTGCCTGCGCTTGATTCGCGCTCCGCCGGCCCCCACCGCCGGACGCTCGTGCCGGTGCGTCTCGGAGGGACCCGAACGCGAAACGTTCGAGATGATGCGGGCGGGGAAAGGGCGCCATTGAGGCGCCCTTTCCCCGCTGCCCTCGCGGTGAGGTCGGGGCTCGGTGGCGGCGGAGTTGAACGGGGAGGCGTGCCGCCTACGATGCGTTTTCGTTCGGATGCGTTCGTGGCCAACGAGCTTGGGGAGAAGAGATGGCGGGGTTTCATTTCCAGGAGTTGTTCGAGCTCGGCGACGACGAGACGCCGTATCGATCGCTCGGCTCGGAGCTCGTTTCGACCCAGCAACTCGGCGGGCGCGAGCTGCTCGTGGTGGAGCCGGAGGCGCTCCGGCGGCTGGCGGCGGCGGCGATTCGCGACGTGTCGCACTTGTTCCGCAGCGGCCATCTGAAGCAGCTGCGGGCGATTCTCGAGGATCCGGAGGCGTCGGCGAACGACCGCTTCGTGGCGCTCGAGATGCTGAAGAACGCGAACGTGTCGGCGGGCATGGTGCTGCCGAGTTGTCAGGACACTGGCACCGCGATCGTGTTCGGAAAGAAGGGCGAGGATGTCTTCACCGGCGCGGACGACGAGCAGTCGCTCGCCCAGGGCATCTTCGACACCTACACCGGCACGAATCTCCGCTATTCGCAGATGGCGCCGCTCAGCATGTACGAGGAGAGGAACACCGGCAGCAATCTGCCCGCGCAGATCGAGATCTATGCCAAGCCCGGCGACGAGTACGAGTTGCTGTTCATCACCAAAGGCGGCGGCTCGGCGAACAAGTCGTTCCTCTACCAGGAGACGCGCGCAACGCTGAATCCCGAGGGCATCCTCAAGTTCTTCGAAGAGAAGATGAAGTCGTTGGGGACGGCCGCCTGCCCGCCCTATCACCTCGCGATCGTGATCGGCGGCATGAGCGCCGAGTTCAACCTGAAGGCGGTGAAGCTCGCGAGCTGCCGCTACCTCGACACGCTGCCGACGACGGGCAACGAGCACGGCCGCGCGTTCCGCGACCTCGGCATGGAAGAGCAGGTTCACAAGCTCTCGCAGCGCATCGGCATCGGCGCGCAGTTCGGCGGGAAGTATTTCTGCCACGACGTGCGCGTGATTCGCCTGCCACGGCACGGCGCCTCGCTGCCGATCGGCATCGGCGTCTCGTGCAGCGCGGATCGGCAGGCCAAGGGAAAGATCACCAAGCGCGGCGTCTTTCTCGAGCAGCTCGAGACGAATCCCGCGCAGTTCCTGCCGGATGCGACGCACCAAGAGTTGGGCGGTGAGGTCGTCCTGCTCGACCTGAATCAGCCGATGAGCGAGATCCGCGCGCGGCTCTCGCGCTTCCCGGTGAAGACGCGGCTCTCGCTCAGCGGCACGATGATCGTCGCGCGCGACATCGCGCACGCGAAGCTGAAGGAGCGCATCGACCAGGGTCTCGGCCTGCCGCAGTACGCCAAGGACCTGATGATCTATTACGCCGGCCCCTCGAAGACGCCGGCGGGCATGCCGTCGGGCTCGTTCGGCCCGACCACCGCGGGCCGCATGGATTCCTACGTCGATCTGTTCATGCAGCACGGGGGCAGCTTCGTCACGCTCGCGAAGGGCAACCGCAGCAAGGCGGTGACCGACGCGTGCAAGAAGCACGGCGGGTTCTACCTCGGCTCGATCGGCGGACCCGCGGCGATCCTCGCGCAGGACTGCATCAAGCGCGTCGAGGTGATCGAGTACGCCGAGCTCGGCATGGAGGCGATCTACAAGATCGAGGTCGAGAAGTTCCCCGCCTTCATCGTCGTCGACGACAAGGGCAACGACTTCTTCACGATGCTCTGACGAGCACCTTCTTCTGGCCGATCGAGCGCGGCGCTTCGGCTTGAATCGGCTCGCCATTCGCGATCGCGTTCAGCACGGCCGGCGCCAGGATCGTCACGCGCCCGTAGCGCAGCGCGATCCAGCCCGCATCGCGCCAGCGCACGAGGTGCCGCCCGACCGCTTCGCGCGTCGCGCCGAGCAGCGAGGCGAGCACGGCCTGCGTGAGGTGCACCTCGAGCTGCTTGCCGGGCTCGAGGCCGTTCACCGATTCGCGCGCGATCACGAGCAGGTGATACGCGAGGCGCGCCGGCAGATCCGGCACGATCAGCTCCTCGACGTACTGCGCGGTCGATCGCAGCCGCGCGCAGGTGATGCGCACGAGCTCGTTGCGCACCTCGGGGTGCGTCGCGATCAGGCGCTGGGCGTCGCGATGCGCCACCTGCAGCGCCGTCGTCTTCACCGACGCGGCGTGCGTGTAGAGCCACGGCTGCCCGTCGAACAGCGTCGTCTCGCCGAACCACTCGCCGGCCTGCCGGAAGCGAAAGATGAAATCCCGGTGCGCGGGGCTCCGGCCCTCTACCGCAATCGCGCCCGTTTCGACGCACCACAGCCCGGCGGTCAGCTCACCGTCCGCGACGACGATCGCGCCGCGCTTGAAGGTGCGCTTGCGCGCGTTCGCGCGCAGCAGCGCGTCGACCGTCTTGCAGACGCGCAGCGCGCTGCGGTCGCCGCGGGGGATGAGCGAGGAGACGGCGCGTTCGGGCATGGCGCGGAGCGTGCGTCAACCAGCGCTCGCCCCGCAAGCGGGTTTGGCGCCATAACCGCTGCGCGGGACCGCTCGCTCACGCGCCGGCAAGCGCCTCGCCGGAGATGGGCAACTCCGCGGGCAAGCCGACGCCCGCTCGCCTCCTCCGCGTAACCCGCGAGTTGCAGGCTGGGACGAGCGCCACATTGCCGATGAGAAGCTAAACCGAAACGAACGACCAGGCGCAGACGAGGATTCCTCATGCGATGGCGACATTGCGGCGCAGCGCTCGCGATGGCGTGGCTGCTGGCCACGGCGGCGTTCGCTCAGGCGCCGAACGTCTCGATTCCCTTCGAGAGCTGGGCGCCGCTCGGGGCCTACGAGCGCACCGCGTTCGCCGAGGAAGGCTCGCTGCGGGTCGTGGTTCCCACCAAGCGGCGCAACGTCGAGATCGCGTTCACGCCCCAGCCGCTGCGCGACGAGGACTACGCGGCCGAACGCGTCGACGCGCGCGGCCTCCGCGCCGGCATCCCCGCGCCCGGCTTCACCGCCTACACCGGCCGCGTGACGGCGAACTCCGGCCGCGACTTCGCGAAGCTCGGCTACGCGCGGGACGACGGGCGGCTCGAGGGGTTGTTACGGATCGACGGCGCGTTCTACGCGCTGCAGGCCGACCTCGCGGCTGCCGACTACGTGATCCGCGTGCGCGAGGTCCACGAGAGTGAGATCGCGGCGCTGGCGAGAGCGTGCGCCGTCACGGCCGAGGAGCTGCAGCTCGCTTCGCTCGCGGGCACGAGCCCGGCCGCGCCGCCCGTCGCCGCAGCCGCCACTCAGCTGCGCGAGATCGAGCTCGGCACCGAGGCCGACGCGGGGCTGGTCGCGCTGAGCGGGGGCGCCGCGGCGGCGAACGCGCGCATCCTCTCGATCGTGAACATGGTGAACGGGATCTACGAGACCGATCTCGGCCTCACCAATCGCGTCGTGACGCAGCGCGCGCACACCGGGAGCGACCCGTACACGACGACCAACGCGAGCGACTTGCTGGAGGACTTCGCGAACGAGTTCGACCGCTTCACGAGCGTTCCGTTCGACGACGCCGTGCTGTTCACGAATCGAAACCTGAACGGCGACACGGTCGGCATCGCCTACATCGGCGAGACCTGCCGGTCGTTTCCCTTCGCGGTGGTGCAGACGGCGCAGAACAGCGACTTCTGGATCAGCCTGATCGCCGCGCACGAGCTCGGGCACAACTTGGGCGCACGGCACACGAGCGTCGGCATCATGACGCCGGCGCTTTCGGGCGCGACGAACTTCAGCCAGTCGAGCAAGGACGAGATCGCCCAGTACGGGCTCACGGTGAGCTGCCTGGCGCCGACCGCGAGCTCCGGCACGAACTTGCCGCCGACGCTCGTTCCCGTCGGCCCGCAGGCGCTGAGCGAGGGCGACACGCTCACGATCGCGCTGAGCGCCAGCGATCCCGAGGGCGGCCCGATTCAGTACGGCGCGAGCCCGCTCCCGGTCGGCGCGTCGCTCTCCCAGAGCGGCGTGTTCACGTGGACGCCCGCGCGCACCGTCGCCGGTTGCAACGCATCGGCTTCGACGACCGTGCAGTTCACCGCCTCGGATGGAACGCTGAGCGCGAGCGAGAGCGTGCCGATCTTCGTGGACGACGCGAACACCAACGCCGCGCCCAGCTTGACCGATCCCGCCGACCGCGACGTCTTCGTCGGCCGCCTCGTGCAGTTCCAGCTGCAAGCGAGCGACGCCGACGGCGACTCGCTGACCTTCTCCGCGAGCGGCCTGCCGGCGGGCGCGATGCTCTCCGCAACGGGTGGTTTCTCGTGGACTCCCAACGCGGCGGAGACTGCGAACGTGACCTTCGCGGCCACGGACTGCACCGGCCTCGCGACGTCGCAGAGCGCGCAGCTCTCCGCCACGGTCCAGCCGCAGCCGCATCTCACGTCGCTCTCGAAGACGACGGGCTGGGTCGGTGAAGTGATTACGCTCTCGGGCAGCGCGCTCTCCGGCAATCAGGTCCGCGTGAACTTCCGGAGCAAGGCCGCGGTGCTCCAGTCCGTGTCCGACACGTCGATCACGTTCGTCGTGCCGAACCTCAAGAAGAAGTTCAAGAAAGCCGGCGCGCAGCCCGTCACGTTCCTGCGCGACGGCGTGAGCGCCGACAACGCGCTCAGCTTCGACTACGTGAAGCCCTAGCGGGTGGTGCTTCGCTCGGCTTCGCCTCGCTGCGCGCCGGGCGGTGCCCGGCTTGCGGGTTGAAGCTTCGCTCGGCTGCGCGCGGGGTTACGGCCGGCTTGCGAGGCGGGCGGCTCCTCAGCGCGGGCGCGGCTCGCCCGGGTGATAGGTCTGCGCGCCGCCGGCGAGCAACTCCGCTTCGGTGAGCGGCACGCGCTTCGTCTTCTCCGCCACGAAGAGCGGGAGTTGATCCGCGTAGTGCGGCGAGCGCTCGTCGAGGGTGGCGCTGCCGAACTGGTGGATCGTGTCGATCGTCTGCGCGCCGTTCGCATCCCAGGTCGAGAACAGGATCAGCGTGTCGCCGGTCTGCGCGGAGAAGCGGCCGTCGGCGCCCAGCGCGTCGGTCTCGACGGCCCGTAACACATCGGGGCCGCCGCCCACGCCGAGGTCGAGCTTGCCGCGGCGGATGCGGTTCACTTCGCGCCAGGGCGGATCGAGGCGGCCGTGGTGCGCCTTCAGCGCCGCCGCCGCGGCGCGCAGCGCGTCGACCGCATCGGGCGGGGGCTCGCCTCGCCGCAGCGCCACCACGATCGGCAGCGCCGTCGCGACCGCGAGCGCCGCGCTGGTGTCCCCCGCGTCGGTGCTCAGCGTCCAGCGCGCGAGCACGGCGCGCGCGGCGCCGAGCTCCGGATCGTCCGGCGCCACGCGCGCGAGCAGCTCGTCCACGATCGTGCGCGCCTCGCTCGCCTCCGAGTAGCGCTTGTCGAACTTGTAGGCGCGAAACTCCGCGGCGCTGATCTCGGGATCGGCGCCGAACAGCTCGAGCGCGCGACGCGCGCGATTCGTCAGGTAGGTCTCGATACCGGCCTCCGGCGGAAAATTCTCGGCGCGCGGGTTCTCGGGATCGCTGGTCGCGGCGAAGGGCGTGTGGTTCATGCTCAGCACGAAGCCCGCGCGCGGGTTGATCACGCGCGGCAGCGCGTCGAAGGGCAGCTCCTCGCGCCAGATCAGGTCCGAGCGATCGCCGGGCAGCACGCCGCGCCAATCGAAGCCCGGTGCGCGCTTCGGAATCCGCGCGTTGTAGAGGTACGCGATGTTGCCCGCGGCGTCGGCATAGACGTAGTTGATCGACGGCGAGGCGTGGATGCGCATCGCCGCCATCCATTCGTCGAAGGTGTGCGCGCGGTTCTGGCGGTAGAGCTGCTCGAGCTGGCGCAGCTCGCCCATGCCGGCGTAGCGGATCGCGTACGTGCCGTGCGGGCGCCGCAGCACCGGGCCGTGCTCCGAGCGCAGCGTCTCGCGCCGCTCGGTCCAGTGCAGGCGGCCGAGGATCTTCAGCTCGATCTCGGCCTCGCCCACTTCGAGCTCGCGCCACGCGCCGTCGAGCCGGTAGCGGTTCGGGTTCTCAGGGTCGATCTCGAGCCGATACACGTCGGCGAGGTCGGGCAGATTCACCGTGTTCGCCCAGCCGAGCGTCGGACCCGTTCCGTGCAGCACGACCGGCGAGCCGGGAAACACGCCGCCCGTCATCTCCCAGCCCGCGTCGCTCTGCAGCCGCACCTCGTACCACGCGACGGGCCCCGTGTAGGGCTGATGCGAGTTCACGAGCAGCCGCGTGGCGCCGTCGGCGGAACGGAGCGGCGAGACCGCGATCGCGTTCGATCCGATCTGGTGCGGGCCCGTGAGCCAGCTGAGCGCGCTGCGCAGCGGCGGCTTCGGCGGCGCGTCCTCGAACAGTGCCCGGATCGTGCGGTCGAGGCCGTAGAAGAACGGCGTCTGGAACGCGAAGCCGGCGACGATGTCCACGCCTGTTATGGGGAAGAGACCGGGCAGCGCTTCGCTCGCATGGGTCGCGGCATAGTGATTCACGCCGGCGGCGTAGCCCTCGGCAAGCTCCCGCACGTCGGCGGGCACGTCGTGGGCGTAGCGGCGCGCGACGTCGTCGTAGGCGCCGAGCAGCTGCGCCAGATAGTCGATGGGCGCGGCATCGAGGCCCTTCGCGCTCGCGAGCTTGCCGCGCGTCGCGAGCGCGACCTCCTGAATCGTGCGGAAGTCGTCCTCGCAGTGTGCCCACGCGAGCCCGTAGGCGACGTCCGCGTCGCGCGCGCCGCGGATGTGCGGCACGCCGTACGGGTCGCGCGCGATGCGCGCGTCGTACTGCTTCGCGGCGGCGAGCAGCGGCGCCGCGTCGAAGTCCGGCGGCGCGGGCCACAGCGCCCAGGCGATCACCGCGATGACGACGAGGGCGAGGGCAGCGAGGACGCGAGCGATCCACTTCAGCATGGGCGCCAGCATAAGCGGACGCGCGCGCGCGGCGGCTACCAACCCTCTGCGAGCCCGCCGTCGTACCAATCCCAGAGCACGTAGAGCAGCGCGCGCACCGGACGCTCGCGCGTGTGATTCACCGGCAGCTGGGCGCCGAGCGAGAGGCGCACGTGCTGGCGGCGATTCAGCGCCACCTGGAGCTGCGGCGCGAGATCGACCTCGAAATCGGGCTCGCCGCGCGCGAAGACGCGCACGGCCTGCAGCTCGAGCATCGGCGCCCACTCGCGGCCGAAGCCGCCGTCCTCGAAGAAACTCTTGCCGAGCGCGAGCCGCAGCTGGACTTCGTCGTCGCCGCGACCGCCTCGCGTCGGGAACTCGCCTAACAGCTGCGCGTGCAGGAAGAAGTCGCGCGGGAGGATCTGCCCGTAAAGCAGCGCCGGCTCGAGCACGACCGTGCCGTCGCCGAGGCCCCGATCGCGCTCGCCCGTCGGCAGCACCACTTCGCCCGAGACGCTCACGATTCCGCCGCGCTGCTTGCTGTGCCAGAGCGCGTACTTGAGGGCGAGCGCGAGGTCGCCGAGCCCCGCCTGCTGCGAGCCGCTCGCGTCCTCCTCGAGCGCGAAGGGCACGCCGAGCTCGAGCTGCGCGCGCGGTCCGATGCGCTTCTCGTAGATCAGCTCCAGCTCCGCGGACGTTTCCCGCTCTGTGTTCGCCGCGACCGCAACCACTGCCTCGTCCTCGGGGAACGCCTTCTCCGTGAGCTGGGGCCGCGGCAGGTTCAGCTCGCCGGCGGGCCAGCGCGCGTCGCGGCAGAAGGCGCGCACGTGCGCGATCACGAGCTGCAGCGTCTCCGCGCCGAGGCTCTGCCCGTGCGGCGGCATGAGCGGGGAGAAGCCGCGCGCGGGGCCGCCCTCGTGCGCCACCGCGTACCAATCCGCGTCCGGCTCGCGGCTCGCGAACGCGCAGTCCGTGAAGTCCGGCATCGGCACTCGCAGGTTCTGCTCGCCCGGCGCGCCCTTCCCGTCGACGCCATGACAAGTCGCGCAGATCTGCTCGAAGGTCTCGCGCCCGCGATCCGGCTCCGCGGCGCGCGCCATGCTCGGCACGGCGAGCGCCAGCAGCGCGAGCGCGACGCGCGCGA
>DATBRS010000227.1:0-10813 GCA_036560185.1 Myxococcota bacterium | reverse complement strand
CGGCCATCGCCTCGGCGAACTTCTCCTTCAGGATCTGCGTGTAGAGGAGCTGCTTCGAGTACTCCCATTCGTAGAGCGCCTTGGCTTCGTCGAGGCCCTCGTAGCACTGGAGGCGAATCAGCGGGCGGCCAGTGGCCTTCGCCACGACCTTCGCGAGCTCCGTCTTGCCGACGCCCGCGGGCCCTTCCACCAGGACCGGCTTCTCGAGCTGCGTCGCGAGGTACACGACGGTCCCGATGTTCTTGCCGCAGATGTAGCCCTGCTGGCTCAGCTGGCTCACCACGTCGTCGACCGAATCGAACATCTCCGCTGCTCCTAGCTCATCAGATGAAGAACGTGACCGAGCTTCTCTTTCTTCGTGCGGAGATACTCGAGGTTCTTCTCGTTGGGTTGGATCTCGAGCGGCACGCGCTCCACGATGGTGAGCCCGTAGCCCTCGATGCCGGCGCGCTTGCCGGGGTTGTTCGTGATGATGCGCATCTTGCGCACGCCGAGGTCGTGCAGGATCTGCGCGCCGACGCCGTAGTCACGGAGATCCGCCGCGAAGCCGAGGCGCTCGTTCGCCTGCACCGTGTCGAGGCCCTCGCGATCCTGCAGCCCGTAGGCCTTGATCTTGTTCTTCAGGCCGATGCCGCGGCCCTCTTGCCGCATGTAGAGGATCACGCCCTTGCCCTCGGCCTCGATCAGCTTCATCGCGGCTTCGAGCTGCTCGCCGCAGTCGCAGCGCAGCGACCCGAACGAGTCGCCGGTGAGGCACTCGCTGTGCACGCGCACCAGCACCTCGTCCTCGGGGCTGAAGCTGCCCTTCACCATCGCGATGTGATCGATGTGATCGATCTCGTTCTCGTACACGATCGCGCGGAACTCGCCGCCCGCGCGCGTCGGTAGCGTGCAGTCGCCTGCCGGGCGCACGAGCTTCTCGTTGCGCAGCCGGTACTCGATCATGTCGGCGATCGTGGCGATCTTCAGCCCGTGCTTGCGCGCGAACCTCACGAGATCGGGCATGCGCGCCATCGTGCCGTCGTCGTTCATGATCTCGCAGATCACCGCCGAGGGATTGCGGCCCGCGAGCCGGGAGAGGTCGACCGAGCCCTCGGTCTGACCGGCGCGCCGCAGCACGCCGCCCGCGCGCGCGCGCAGCGGGAAGATGTGGCCCGGGCGCACGATGTCCTGCGGCCGCGCGTCCGGGCGGATCGCGGTGAGGATGGTGTGCGCGCGGTCATACGCGGAGATGCCCGTCGTCACGCCCTCGCGCGCCTCGATCGAGATCGTGAACGCGGTGCCGAAGCCCGAGGAGTTCTCGTTCTCGGGCACCATCATGCCGAGCCGCAGCTTCTCGAGCTGCTCGCCGAGCATCGGCAGACAGATCAGCCCGCGGCCGTGCATGGCCATGAAGTTGATCGCCTCGGGCGTGACCGCATCGGCGGCCATGCAGAGGTCGCCCTCGTTCTCGCGGTCCTCGTCGTCGACGAGCACGATCATGCGGCCGGCCTTGATCTCCGCGATGGCGAGCGGGATCGAGACGACGACGTCACTCCACTCGCTGTGCAACGGCGAGGCGGCGGGCTTCGGCAGGGGGTCGTTCATGCGCTCTCGCTCGGTCCGCCAGCAGTACGGACCGGCAACTCATGCGCAGGTTCCGTCTCGCAGCGGGCTCGGAACGACCGTAATCACTGCGTCCCGAGCCGGGACGAAGCCACGCTAGCGCCGTGGGTCGGGGGCCGCTACGGCCCGAAGTGCCGCAGCACGCCCTTCAGGAAGTCGGCCTCGGACACGCCGAACTTTTCCTGGAACTGATGCTTGGCGTTGAGCGAGCGGTAGCTGAGACGCAGCAGCTCTCGGAAGGTCTCGATCACGCCTTCGCCGCGCGTCGCGACCGCCGGGAAGGTCGGAATGTCGCCCCACGCGGCCTTGATCTCTTCGAGCGGCTTCACGTCGGCGAGATCGCGCTTGTTGAACTGCACCACTTTCGGCATGCCGGCGAAGTCGAGTCCATTCGACTTGAGGTTCGCCTCCATGTCGCGGAAGGAATACGCGTTCGCACCGGCGGAAGCCCGCTGCGAGTCCGCCACGAACACCACACCGTCGGCGCCGCTCAGCACGACCTTGCGCGTCGACTTGTGCATCACCTGCCCGGGAACCGTGAACAGCTTGAGCTTGACCGCGAAGCCGTTGGCGGTGCCGAACTGCACCGGAAGGAAATCGAAGTAGAGCGTGCGGTCGTCCGCGGTGTCGAGCGTGACCATCTTGCCGCGCGCGGTCGGATCGAGCAGCTCGTGCAGCTTCTGCAAGTTCGTCGTCTTGCCGGACAGCGCGGGCCCGTAGTAGACGAACTTGAGGACGATCTCTCGCCCAGCCATGTTGATCTGAACCATCGACGCAACCCCGCCTATGGCCGCTCTGTGCCCTGGCGCACAACTCATCGGCAGGCGAGCGACGGACGTTGAGGGAGAATCGAGCCGCCCGCGCGCGCC
The DNA here is from genome assembly GCA_036560185.1 of Myxococcota bacterium. Lineage (GTDB taxonomy): Bacteria > Myxococcota_A > UBA9160 > UBA9160 > UBA6930 > VGRF01. The sequence continues at coordinate 8,339 of DATBRS010000227.1, read as the reverse complement.
GGAGGCTGCGCCCCGCCCGTCGAGCGGAGGAGCTAACCGGCGCCCAGGAACCTGCGCAGGATCTGGCGCGCCGCGGCAGCGGGGGTCTGCCGCTGCGCCTCGACGTCCGCCTCCAGCTGCGGGAGCGCGGCGGCCACTGCCGGGTGGTCGCGCAGCGCCTGCTGGAGGCCCTCCGCCACGAGGCTCCACATCCAGTCCCGGGCTTGGCTGCGCCGCCGCTGGGCGAGCGCCCCGCTCTTCTCGAGCACCTCGCGCTGCGCGAGCACGACGTCCCAGAGCGCCGCGACGCCCTCCCCCGTGCGCGCGCTGGCGGCGAGTGCGACCGGCTTCCAGCCGCTGGCCGACGGCCGGAACAACGCGAGCGCCTGCTCGTGCTCGCGCACCGAGCGCAGGGCGGCGTCGCGCAGCTCGCCATCGCACTTGTTGACGACGAGCGCGTCCGCGAGCTCGAGCACACCGCGCTTGATCCCCTGCAAGCCGTCGCCCGAAGCCGGCTGCAGCAGCACGGCGAAGAAATCGACCATCGAGCGCACCGCGACCTCGCTCTGCCCGATGCCGACGGTCTCGATCACGACCACTTCGAAGCCCGCGGCCTCGCACAGCAGCATCACCTCGCGCGTGCGGTGTGCGACGCCACCCAGCGCGCCGCCACTCGGCGAGGGGCGGATGAACGCGCGCTCGGATTGCGCGAGCTGCTCCATGCGCGTCTTGTCGCCGAGGATGCTTCCGCCGCTCACGGGGCTCGAGGGATCTACTGCGAGCACGGCGATGCGCTTGCCCTGCCCGACGAGGCGCAGTCCGAACGCCTCGATGAACGTGCTCTTGCCGACGCCCGGCGGCCCCGTGACGCCGATACGAACTGCGCCGCCCGCGTGGCCCACGAGCGCGTCGAGAATCTCCTGCCCCGTCGCCTGGTGGTCGCTGCGGGTGCTCTCGATCAGCGTGATCGCACGTGCGATCGCGCGCCGGTCGCCCGCGCGGATGGCGGCGCAGTAATCACTCGCGGTTTCGAGACGCGCGGACGTGCCGCTCGCGCTCATGCGGCGCGCCGCGAGTGAATCGCGCGGAGCACCTCGCGCGCGGCTTTCGGCACCGCTGTCCCCGGACCGAAGATGGCTGCGGCGCCCTGCTCGCGCAGGTAGCCGTAGTCCTGGGGCGGGATGATGCCGCCGACGACCACCAGCACCTCGTTCGCGCCCTTCTTGCGCAGCGCGCTCACCAGCTCCGGCACGAGCGTCTTGTGTCCGCCCGCTTGGCTCGACACGCCGATCACGTGCACGTCCGCGTCGATCGCCTGCTGCGCGGCCTCATCCGGCGTCTGGAACAGCGGGCCCACGTCGACGTCGAAGCCCATGTCGGCGAACGCCGTGGCGATCACCTTGATGCCGCGGTCGTGTCCGTCCTGACCCAGCTTCACGACCAGCATGCGCGGGCGCCGGCCTTCGGCCTTCGCGAAGCGTTCGACCTCGGCGCGCGCCGACTCGAACTCGTCGTCCCCGCGATACATGCCGGCGTACACGCCCGACACCGAGCGGATCTCGGCGCGGTGGCGGCCGTAGACGGTCTCGAGCGCCGCGGAAATCTCCCCCACGCTCGCGCGCGCGCGCGCCGCCTCGATCGCCGCCTCGAGCAGGTTGCCCTGCCCGCTGCGCGCGAGCTCGGTCAGTTTCGCGAGCGCCGCGTCGACGCGCGCGGCGTCGCGCTTCGCGCGGATGCCGACGAGCCGCTTGATCTGGGACTCGCGCACCGCGCTGTTGTCGATGTCGCGCACCTCGATCGGCGACTCCTGCGCGAGCTTGTACTTGTTGACGCCGACGATCGTGTCCTCGCCGCTGTCGACGCGCGCCTGCCGCCGCGTGGCCGCCTCCTCGATCTTCAGCTTCGGCAGCCCGGCGACGATCGCCTTGGTCATGCCGCCCATCGCCTCGACTTCGTCGATCAGCTTGTTCGCAGCCTGATAAACGCTCTCGGTGAGCGACTCCATGAAGTACGAGCCGCCCCACGGATCGATCACCGACGGGATGCCGGACTCCTCCTGCAGAATCAGCTGCGTATTGCGCGCGACGCGCGCCGCCGTGTCGGTGGGCAGGCTCACCGCCTCGTCGTAGCCGTTCGTATGCAGCGATTGCGTGCCGCCGAACACCGCCGCCATCGCCTCGATCGTGGTCCGGATGATGTTGTTCATCGGATCCTGCTCAGTGAGGCTCGCACCCGATGTCTGCGAGTGCGTGCGCAGCATCAGCGAGTCTGGCTTCTTGGGCGCGAACAGGCGCTGCATGCGCTCGGCCCAAATTCGCCGCGCGGCGCGCATCTTCGCGATCTCGAAATAGAAGCTCATGCCGATGCACCAGAAGAACGAGAGCCGCCCGGCGAAGGCGTCGACGTCGAGGCCCTTCGACAGCGCGGCGCGCACGTAGTCGAGCCCGTCGGCGATCGTGAACGCGAGCTCCTGCACCGTCGTCGCGCCGGCTTCCTGCATGTGGTAGCCGCTGATCGAGATCGAGTTGAACTTCGGCATGCGCTGCGCGGTGTACTGGATGATGTCCGCGACGATGCGCATGCTCGGCTCGGGCGGATAGATGTAGGTGTTACGGACCATGAACTCCTTGAGGATGTCGTTCTGGATGGTCCCGGCGAGCTTCTCCTGCGGCACGCCTTGCTCTTCGCCCGCTACCACGAAGCACGCGAGCACCGGCAGCACCGCGCCATTCATCGTCATCGAGACGGTCACCTGATCGAGCGGGATGCCCTCGAACAGCAGCTTCATGTCCTCGACCGAGTCGATCGCGACGCCGGCCTTGCCGACGTCGCCCGTGACGCGCGGATGATCCGAGTCGTAGCCGCGGTGCGTGGCCAGATCGAAGGCGACCGAGAGGCCCTGCTGGCCACCCGCGAGGTTCGCCTTGTAGAACGCGTTCGACTCCTCGGCGGTCGAGAAGCCCGCGTACTGGCGGATCGTCCACGGGCGGTTCGCGTACATGGTCGCGCGCGGGCCGCGCAGGAACGGGAACGCGCCGGGCAGCGTGTTCGTGTGCGCGATGCCGTCGAGATCCTCCGCGGTGTAGAGCGCTCTCACGGTGATGCCGTCCGCGCTCGTGGTGACGAGCGAGTCGACGCTCGCGCCGCGCAGTTCCTTGGCAGCCAGCGCTCTCCACTTCTCGATCTCGGACATCGTGCTCTCCTGGTTCGCGGTCGCGTGCGCGCGTGCGCTCCGCGCCGTCTCGTACGCCGCAGCTTTCCCGATTACATCGAGCGGCGGTAGGACCCGCCGACGTCGAAGAGTGCGTGCGTGATCTGCCCGAGGCTGGCGCTCTTCACCGTCTCCATCAGCTCCTCGAACACGTTGCCCCCGCTGCGCGCGACGTCACGGAGTCGTGCGAGCGCGGGCCCCGCCTCGTTCGCGTGCCGCGCTTGGAACGCGCGCAGCGCCGCGAGCTGCCGCTGCTTCTCGTCGTCGCTCGCGCGCTGGAGCGCGAGCGGCCGCTGCGCGCGCTCGGGGTGCGGGTTCTCGAACGTGTTCACGCCGATGATCGGCAGCTCGCCGGTGTGCTTCTTCGCCTCGTAGTAAAGGCTCTCGTCTTGGATCTTGCCGCGTTGGTAGTGCGTCTCCATCGCGCCCAGCACGCCGCCGCGCTGCGCGAGCCGCTCGAACTCCTGGAGCACGGCCTCCTCGACGCGGTCGGTGAGCCACTCGATCGCGTAGCTGCCCTGCAGCGCGTTCTCGTTGCGCGCGATGCCGAGCTCGCGGTTGATCACGAGCTGGATCGCGAGCGCGCGCCGCACCGACTCCTCGGTGGGCGTGGTGACCGCCTCGTCATATGCGTTCGTGTGCAGCGAGTTGCAGTGGTCCTGGATCGCGGTCAGCGCCTGCAGTGTGGTGCGGATGTCGTTGAACGACATCTCCTGCGCGTGCAGCGAACGGCCGGAAGTCTGGATGTGGTACTTCAGCTTCTGGCTGCGCTCGTCCGCGCCGTAGACGTCGCGCATCGCGATCGCCCAGATGCGGCGCGCCACGCGCCCGATCACGTTGTACTCGGCGTCGAGCCCGTTGCTGAAGAAGAACGAGAAGTTCGGCGCGAAGTCGTCCACGCGCATGCCGCGCGCGCGATAGGCCTCCACGTAGGTGAAGCCGTTCGCGAGCGTGAAGGCGAGCTGGGAGATCGGGTTCGCGCCGGCCTCCGCGATGTGGTAGCCGGAGATCGAGACCGAGTAGAAATTCCGCACCTTGTTACGGACGAAGTACTCCTGGATGTCGCCCATCACCTTCAGCGAGAAGTCCGTCGAGAAGATGCAGGTGTTCTGGGCCTGGTCCTCTTTCAGGATGTCCGCCTGCACCGTGCCGCGCACGCGCGAGAGCGTGTCGGCGCTGATGCGCGCGTAGGTTTCGGCGTCGACGGCCTGGTCGCCGCGGATGCCGAGCAGGCCGATGCCGACGCCATCGTGGGAGCGCGGCAGCTCCCCCTGATAAGTGGGCAGCCCGCGCGCGCCGAACTTCGCGCGCGTCGTCTCGAGCCGGCCGCTCTCGCGCAGGTGCCGCTCCACGCGCTGATCGATCGCCGCGTTCAAGAAGAACGCGAGGATGGTGGGCGCCGGGCCGTTGATCGTCATCGACACGGAGGTCGCCGGATCGCACAGGTCGAATCCCGAGTAGAGCTTCTTCGCGTCGTCGAGCGTGCAGATCGAGACGCCGGAGGTTCCCACCTTGCCGTAGATGTCGGGCCGCTCGTCGGGATCGCGCCCGTACAGCGTCACGCTGTCGAACGCGGTCGAGAGCCGATTCGCGGGCTGCGAGGCAGCGAGCACGTGGAAGCGGCGGTTCGTGCGCTCGGGCTCGCCCTCGCCCGCGAACATGCGCGCCGGCTCCTCCTCGGGCCGCTTGAACGGGAACACGCCCGCGGTGTACGGGAATTCGCCGGGCAGATTCTCCTGGCGCAGGAAGCGCGTGAGCGCGCCCGCGTCGGTGTCGTGCGGCACCGCGACGCGCGGCAGCTTCGTGCCCGACAGCGTGGTGACGGTGTTCTCCACTTCGATCGCGCGGCCGCGAACCTCGTAGCTCTGGCGCTCGGCCTCGTACCGCGCGCGGCGCGCGGGCCACTGCGCCAGCGCCTCGCGCAGCGGCGCCTCGAGCGCGGCCTCGCGCTGCGCGGCTCGCGCGGCGAGCGCGTCGCGCAGCGCGGCCGGCGCATCCGCGAGCTCGCGCGCGGAATCGCGCAACGCCTGCGCGGCGTGGGCCGCCTCCGCGAGCTCGCTCGTGCGCTGCCGGTAGCGCCGCACCGCTTGCGCAACGTCGTCGAGGTGGCGCTCGCGGCCGGCGGGCACGAGCGGCGGCGGCGACGTGATCGGCTCGTGCGCGCTCGTGCTGCGCGCGGGGAATGCGCCGCCGAGCGCCTCGGCGCGCGCGCGCAGCGCGCCGAACAGCCGCTCCACACCCGGGTCGTCCCATTGGCTCGCGACCGTCGCGAACACCGGCAGCTGATCGTCGGCGCTCGGCGCGCCGGGATGGTTGCGCCGCCACTGCTTGCGCACGTCGCGCAGCGCATCGGTCGCGCCGCGGCGGTCCGCTTTGTTGAGTACGACCACGTCGGCGAGCTCGAGCATGTCGATCTTCTCGAGCTGGGACGGCGCGCCGTACTCCGGCGTCATCACGTAGACGGCCGCGTCCGCGAGGTCGACGATCTCGCTGTCGCTCTGGCCGATGCCCGCGGTCTCCACCAGCACCAGGTCGAAGCCCGCCGCCTTCAGCACGAGCACCGCGTCCTGCACCGCCTGCGACAGCGCGAGGTGGGCTTGCCGGGTCGCGAGCGAGCGCACGAAGACGCCGTCGCCGTGCACCGAGTTCATGCGGATGCGGTCGCCGAGCAGCGCGCCGCCGGAGCGCCGCCGCGTCGGATCCACCAACAACAAGCCGAGCTTTCGCTCCGGGTAGTCGAGGCGGAAGCGCCGCACGAGCTCGTCGACGACGCTCGATTTGCCCGCACCGCCTGGCCCCGTGAAGCCGAGCACCGGCGTCGGCTTGGCCGCGGCCTGGGTGCGCAGCGCTGCGCGCAGCCGCTCCGCCGGGGCGAGAGCGCGCGCCGCCTCCTCTTCGAACCACGTGATCGTGCGGGCGATCGCGCCGAGTTCGCCGCTCGCGAGCGCGGTGGCCTCCGCGGCGCGCGCCGGCAGCGCGTGTTGCCGGCACTCGTCCAGCATCTGGCCGATCATGCCATCGAGACCGAGCGCGCGGCCGTCCTCCGGCGAGAAGATGCGTGCGACGCCGTGACTGTGCAGCCGTGCGATCTCCTCCGGCACGATCGTGCCGCCGCCGCCGCCGTACACGCGGATGTGTCCGGCCCCGAGCTCGCGCAGCCGGCCCACCAAGTACTCGAAGAACTCGAGGTGGCCGCCCTGATAACTCGAGATCGCGACGGCCTGCGCGTCCTCCTGGATCGCCGCCTCGACGATGTCGTGCACCGAGCGGTCGTGCCCGAGGTGAATCACCTCGGCGCCCTGCTGCTGGAGCAGGCGCCGCATGATGTTGATGGCGGCGTCGTGGCCGTCGAACAGCGCGGCGGCCGTGACGACGCGAATGCGCTGCGGCGTGCGGTGCAGCGGCGCGACGTTGGCGGCGGCGGTCATGCATCCTCCTTGGCGCTCGCGGCGCGGGCGGCGATGTGCGCCTCCACGCGCTCGGACACGTGGTCTCGATACTTGCTGATCTCATCGCGCAGATCGCCGAGCTCGGCGATGCGGCGATCGAGGTCGGCGAGGTGCCTGCCGAGCAGCGCGTCGAGCCGCGCGAGCATCGCCCGCGTCGAGCCTTCGAGCGCGTGCACCGCATTCAGGTCGCGCACTTCCTCGAGCGAGAGCCCGAGCGCCTTGAGGCGCGTGATGAAGCGCAACCGCTCCACCTCGTCCTCACCGTACACCCGCCGCGCGCCCGCCTTGCGGCGCACGCCCGGCAACAGCCCGAGCTCCTCGTAGTACCGGACCGTGCGCGGCGAGACGTCGAGGCGCGAGCAGACCTCGGAGATCGAGAGCTCGACTTCGGCGGGATCAACCATGACGACCTCGGCCAGTTGACGTGAACTGGCAAACGTTATCGCCCGGCCGAATGCCCGACCACACCCCGGAGTGCCCCGCAGGGATCACGCTGGCGGTGGCGTGGCGACGGCGCTCCCGCGTCAGCTCCGCTTGCGTTTCCGGCCGCCCAGCACCGCCCGGTAGACCCGGCCCGGAAGCGCGCGCTGCAGCACCTCGCGCTCCACCCACGCCGTCACGTCCACGAGCGCGTCGAGGTCGATGCCCGTGCCGATTCCGGAGCGCTCGAACAGATCGACCACGTCCTCGGTCGCCACGTTCCCGGAGGCGCCCGGCGCATAGGGACAGCCGCCGAGACCGCCGAGCGAGGAGTCGAACGCGCGCACGCCCTCCTCGTAGCCCGCTTCGACGTTCGCGAGCGCGCGGCCGTAGGTGTCGTGGAAGTGCAGCGACACCCGGTCGAGCGCGATCTCGCCGCCGAGCGCGCGCACGAGCTCGCGCACTTGGCGCGGCACGCCGACGCCGATCGTGTCGCCGAGCGACACCTCGTCGGCGCCGAGCGCGATCAGCTGCCGCATCACGCGCATCACCTGTGCGACGGGCACGTCGCCCTCGAACGGGCAGCCGCAGACCGTCGAGAGGTAACAGCGCAGCCGCTTGCCGTCGGCCTTCACGCGCTCGACGACCGGCTTGAAGCGGTCGAGATGCTCCGCGATCGACCGGTTCACGTTGCTCTTGTTGTGGGACTCGCTGGCCGACGCGAAGAACGCGACGACCTCGATGCCCGTCTTCGCGAAGCGCTCGTATCCGGCGAGGTTCGGCACGAGCGCGGAATACGCGACGCCCGGCCGGCGCACGAGCTGCGCCGCGAGCTCGTCGGCGTCCGCGAGCTGCGGAATCCACTGCGGCGAGACGAAGCTGGTCGCCTCGATCGAGCGCAGGCCGGCGTCCGCGAGCTTCGCGAGCAGCGCGAGCTTCAGCGCGGTCGGGACGATCTCGGCCTCGTTCTGCAACCCGTCGCGCGCGCCGACTTCGTGGATGCGGATCATTTTGTTTGGGCTCCGCTCGCCTGCGGCTCGCTGCGCGCGATCTGCGCCAGCTTTGCTGGCGTGGATCGCTTGCGGCTTCACGAGCTGCGTCACCCCGCTGCGCTGCCCGCGATTGCCCGACGTTACCGCTCCGTCAGCTCTCGCTCACACGCCGACGACGAAGCTGCAGCTGGTGGTGCCGCTGCCGCCGATGTTCAGCGTCTGGAAGTTCTTCGCGCCTTCCACCTGATAAGCGCCGGCCTGGCCGGTCACCTGCAGCGCCGCGTCGAG
>DATBRS010000226.1:0-8114 GCA_036560185.1 Myxococcota bacterium | reverse complement strand
GAGGCCGAAGCCCTGGATCGGCGCCAGTGCGCGGAAGTGCGCGAGCGCGGCCCCGAGGGCCGGATCGAAGAGGCCGACCGCGCCGAAGATTCCGGCAGAGAGTGCGAGCTTCGAGCGTTGCATGCGGGCTCCTCGTTGGGGATCGGGCGCGCATCCTATCACCGTGCTGGAGCGCGCCGGAGCGAATCCCGGCGCGAGTCTCTACGTTGCGGCCTCGCTCGTCCGGAGGATCTCGTGACCGACCTCGTGCTCTCCGCGCGCCACGGCGCCGTCGCGCTGCTCACGCTGAATCGCCCCGACGCGCTGAACGCGCTGTCGAGCGCGCTGCTCGCCGAGCTCGGCGCGCGCATCGACGAGGTCGCCGCGGACGCGAGCGCGCGGGCGCTGGTGATTACGGGCGCGGGCCGCGCCTTCGCCGCCGGCGCCGACATCGCGCAGATGCGCGGTATGACGCCGCTCGAGGGCGAGGCCTTCTCGCGCCTCGGCCACGACGTGTTCGCGAGGCTCGAGGCGCTGCCGATCCCGACGATCGCGGCGGTGAACGGCTTCGCGTTCGGCGGCGGCTGCGAGCTCGCGCTCGCCTGCGACTGGATCTACGCCGCCAAGCGCGCGCGCTTCGGACAGCCCGAGGTGAACCTCGGCCTGCTGCCCGGCTTCGGCGGCACGAGCCGGCTCACGCGCCGCGTCGGCGTCGGCTGGGCGAAGGAGCTGATCCTGTCGGGCGAGCCGATCGACGCGGAGATCGCGCAGCGCATCGGGCTCGTGAACCGCGTGTTCGAGGAAATCGATCCGCTGCTCGCAGCCGCGCTCGCGACCGGCGAGACGATCGCAAAGAAGGGTCCCGTCGCGATCGCGGCGGCCAAGCGCGTGATGCAGGAGGCGCAGGACGCGGACGTGCGCGTCGCCCACGCGCTCGAGCAGGTCGCGTTCGGCGCGATCTTCGCGAGCGCGGACCGCGCCGAGGGCATGGACGCCTTCCTCGCCAAGCGCACGCCCAAGTTCTCAGGGCGCTAGGGCGGGGCGAGGCGCGCGTGGGTCGCATCCTCCTGACGGGCGCGGCGGGCATGATCGGCTCGCGCACCGCGGCGCTCCTGCTCGACGAGGGGCGCGAGGTGCTCGGCGTCGACGATCTGAACGACGCGAACGATCCGCGCTTCAAGCGCCACCGCCTCGCCGAGCTCGAGGCGCGCGCGGGATTCGCCTTCGTGCGCGCGAACGTCGCGGATCGCGCGGCGCTCGCGGCGGCGCTGCCCGCCGGGCCCTTCGACGCCGTGATCAACCTCGCCGCGCGCGCGGGTGTGCGCACCAGCGTCGAGAACCCATGGGTCTACGTCGACACGAACGTGACGGGCACGCTGAATCTGCTCGCGCTCTGCCGCGAGCGCGGCATCGCGAAGCTCGTGCTCGCCTCGACCTCGAGCGTGTACGGCGACTCGCGCGCCGAGCTGTTTCGCGAGGAGGACGATTCGAGCCGGCCGCTCTCGCCCTACGCCGCGACCAAGAAGGCCGCCGAGGCGCTGGCGTACAGCTACCACGCGCTGCATCGCATCGACGTCTCGGTGCTGCGTTACTTCACCGTCTACGGGCCGGCGGGCCGGCCCGACATGGCGATGTTCCGCTTCGTGCAGCGCATCCGGGAGGGGCGGCCCATCACGGTGTACGGCGATGGCACGATGTCGCGCGACTTCACCTACGTGGACGACGTGGCGCGCGGCACGATCGCCGCGCTGCGCCCGCTCGGCTACGAGGCGATCAACCTGGGTGGCGATCATCCGTACGCGGTGAACGAGGTGATCGCCGCGGTCGAGGCCGCGCTCGGCCGGCGCGCCGAAATCTCGCGCGAGCCCGCGCATCCCGCGGACGTGCCGCGGACTGCGGCGAGCATCGAGAAGGCGCGGCGCCTGCTCGGCTGGGAGCCGCGCGTCTCGCTCGCGCAGGGCGTCGCACTGACCGTCGCGTGGTACGAAGCGAACCGCGCGTGGGCGAAAGACGTGAAGACGGACTGAGCGCGCGGCTCGCCGCGAATTCGCTCAGTCGCTTGCGCCGCGATTGCGCAGCGCCTGCGCCGCTTCGGGCGCGACGCTGCGCAGGCGCAGGTCGCGCTGCGGGAACGGGATCTCGATGCCGGCGCCGGTGAGCGTGTCGTGCACGGCGAGCCCGACCGCGCTGCGGGCCGGCACGGCATCGTCGAAGGGGGTCCAGAAGCGCAGCTCGAAGCTCAGCGCGCTCTCGCCGAAGCCCGTGAAGAGTGCGATCGGCTCCGGATAACCGAGCACCGAGGCGTGGGCGCGCGCGCAGCCGAGCAGCAGCTCGAGCACGCGCCGCGGGTCGCTGCCATAGGCGACGCCGATCTTCAGGTCGTTGCGTCGCGTACGGTCGGAGAGCGTCCAGTTCGTGACCTTCTCCGAGATCAGCATCGCGTTCGGCACGATCACGTCCGCACCCTCGAAGGTGCGAAGGGTGCACGAACGGATGCCGAGGCTCTTCACGTCGCCGGAGATGCCGCCGCTCACCTCGATCGAGTCGCCGATTTGGATCGGGCGCTCGTAGAGCAGGATCAAGCCCGAGACGAAGTTGTTGACGATGTTCTGCAAACCGAAGCCGATGCCGACGCCGAAGGCGCCCGCGAGCACGGAGAAGCGGTTCATGTCGATGCCGGCGGCTGCGGCGGCGGCGAAGAAGCCGAGCAGCACGATCAGGTACTGCGCCGTACGCGCCACGGCGTGCGCGACGCCGCCGCTCGGCTTGAAGCGCGAGAGCGCCTCCCCCTCGACCACGAAGCGCACGAAGCGCGAGAGCAGCACCGACGCCCAGATCGTCAGTACGAAGGTGAGCACGTCGCCGAGCGCGATCTCGAGCGAGCCGTAGCCGACCGGCGTCGACCAGATCGCGCCCGCGAATGCGAGGAAGTCGCTCGCGAAGCCGAACGCCCGCAGCGTGAGGGCGGCCCAGGCGCACAGCGCGGCGATGTTCACCACGCGCGCGCCGCCCGCGATCGTGGGCTCCGCGTTCTCGCGCAGCAGGCGCACGTTCGCATCGGCGCCCGTGCGCACCGCCGCGCGCAAGCCGGCCCGCAGCACCCGCGCGCCGCCGTACACCACGACGGCGGCGTAGGTGCTGAGCAGCGTGCCGTTCCCGAGCAGCCGGGCGAGGTTCGACCAGCCGAGCACGCTCGCGACGAACGCGACGCCGAACAGCAGCAGCGCGAGCTGCAGCGGCAGCTGAAGCAGCCGCGGCACGTTGGCCGAGTCGGGGACCAACACGAGCCGCGCGGGCCGCATGAGCCACAACAACGCGCCCACGGCGGCAGCGAGCTCGAGCGTGAAGAGCGTGCGCTCGAGCGGCGCGATCGTCACGAGCGCGCCGCGCAGCACGTCGATGCCCGCGAGTGCCGCGACCACCCAGATCGCGGGCTGGAGCGCCTCGTCGACGAGCTTCGGGAGCAGCCGAAGCACCGGCGGAATGAGCGCGAGGCGAGAGACGCCGAGCACGAAGCTCGGAGCGAGGGGATGGAGGGCGCTCGTCAGCGACAGCGCCATCAGCGCAGCCGAGGAGAACGCGCGCTCGAAGATCACGGCGCTCGCGGCCAGGCGAGGATCGCCGCGCAGGTTCTCGAAGCGCCGGTTCGAGTAGAGGCCGAGGAGGGCGGCGCCCACGAAGATCGCGAGCTGCGCGACGAAGGGAGCGTAGGTTCGCTTGGCGTACGCGCGCGCGGCGGCCGAGTCGCGCGCGAGCTGGCGGCCGGCGAGCTCGGCCGAGTGCGACTGCGTCCCGAACGAGCTCCACAGCGGCTCGCTGTCGCGCTCGAGCAGCGAGCGCTGCGCGCGCGCCTTGGCTGCGCCGAGCAGGTCGATCAGCTCTTCGACGCGGCTCTCTTGGTTCGCGATGCGCGCCTGCAGATCGAGCAGCCCGCTGCGCGCCGCCTTGGCCTCGCGCGTCGCGCCGCGCAGTGCGCTGCGCACCGCGTCGATCCGCGCGAGCGCCTCCGCGGGCGCCTGGTCCCCCCGCGCGTGCTCCCGCGTGCGCTCCCACACCTCGCTCTGCATGTCGAGCTCGTGGAGCGAGCGCTCGATCGAGACGAGTGCCGCGGTGGGCTCGCGCAGCCAGCGCGTGAGCTGCAGGGCCGCGAGCTGAGCGGCGCGCATCTCGGCATTCACGGCATCGAGCGATGCGATCCCGGTCGCCAGCGACTCGGCGCCGGCCGCGCGCTGTGCGAGCTCGGGAGCGGCTTCTGCGAGCGAGCGCTCGACGCGCAAAATCTCCGCCGAGGGCGCGAGTCCGTGGCGCACGCTCCTCGCGAAGCGCTCCGCGGAATCCGCCTCGGCGACGATTCGCGGCAGCTCGATCGGCGCGACTTCGGGCGGGGGTGCGGGCGCGGGCGCCGCGGCGGGCGCGGCCTCCTGCGCGCGAGCGGCGAGCGCGAGGAAGATCAGGGCGAGCGTGAGCGCGAGGCGCCGCATGGCGCGCGGCAAGCTACGCGCGCTGGGTGGCGCGCGCGAGGGGCGCAGCCCGGAGCCGCGAGGCTTCAGCCCGCGAAGCCGGTCACGTAGGGCAGGGCGCGGGCGGTGCGCTCGATCGCGTCGCCGGCTTCCACGAGCACGGCCGTCGCGTTCCAGCTGCCTTCGAGCAGCGCCTGGCGCGTGCCGTCGCCGATCGTCGCGGGCATCACGCCGGCGCGCGAAGTCACCGTGCGCGCGGCGAGGTCGACCACGAGTTGTTGGGCCGGGTCGAGGTCCACGCTGTCCATCAGCGCCGCGAGGTCGCGCTCGCCGAGCGTCACGCAGGGCAGTCCGAGGGCGGTGCAGTTGCCGTGGAAGATCTCGGCGAAGGAGGCGCCGACGAAGGCGTTGAAGCCGAAGCGCATCAGCGCCTGGGGCGCGTGCTCGCGGGAGGAGCCGCAGCCGAAGTTGCGGCCGACGATCAGGATGCCCGCGCCGGCGAAGCGCGCGTCGTCGAGCGGGTGGTTGCCCTTCGCCTGCTTGCGGTCGTCCTCGAACGAGTATTGGCCGATGCCGTCGAAGGTGACGCAGCGCAGGTAGCGCGCGGGGATGATGCGATCGGTGTCGATGTCGTCGCCGCGCAGTATGCAGCCGGTGCCTTGCACGCGCTTCACCACCGCCGCCATTACAGCTTCTCCCGCACGTCGACGACTTCTCCCGCGAGCGCGGCCGACGCCACCATCGCGGGCGACATCAGCAGCGTGCGCCCGGTAGGCGAGCCCTGCCGGCCCTTGAAGTTGCGGTTGCTCGACGAGGCGCACATCTCGCGGCCTTGCAGCTTGTCGGGGTTCATGGCGAGGCACATCGAGCAGCCCGCCTCGCGCCACTGAAAGCCGGCCGCCCGGAAGATCTCGGGCAAGCCCTCGGCCTCGGCCTGCTTCGCGACTTGTTGGGAGCCGGGCACCACCAGCGCGCGCACGCCGGACGCCACGCGGCCCGTGCGCGCGACGCGCGCGGCCTCGCGCAGGTCGCTGATGCGGCCGTTGGTGCAGGAGCCGATGAACGCGACATCGATCTTGGTGCCGGCGATGCGCTGGCCGGGCGCGAAGCCCATGAAGTCGCAGGCCTCGGCGAAGCCCGCGCGCTCGGCGTCGGGCACGCGCGACAGCAACGGCAGGGCCTCGTCCACCCCTAATGCCTGGCCGGGGTTGATGCCCCAGGTGACGGTGGGCGGGATGTCGCGGCCGGCCAGCTCGATGCGGTCGTCGTAGTGCGCGCCGGAATCGCTCGCCATGCCGCGCCAGTACGCCGCGGCTCGCTCCCACGCCGCGCCGAGCGGCGAGAACTCGCGCCCGCGCAGGTAGTCGAGCGCGATCTCGTCGGGGTTCACGTAGCCGACGCGCGCGCCGCCCTCGATCGACATGTTGCAGACGGTGAGGCGCTCCTCCATCGACATCGCGTCGATCACCGCGCCGCCGTACTCGTAGGCGAAGCCGACGCCGCCGTTCACACCGAGCTTGCGGATGATGTGGAGGATCACGTCCTTCGCGTACACGCCCCCCGCGAGCTTGCCGGCGATATCGATGCGGCGGAGTCGCGGCTTGTTCATCGCGAGGCACTGCGTCGCGAGCACGTCGCGCACCTGAGAAGTGCCGATGCCGAATGCGATCGCGCCGAACGCGCCGTGGGTCGAGGTGTGCGAGTCGCCGCACGCGACGGTCATGCCCGGCTGCGTGAGCCCGAGCTCGGGCCCGATCACGTGCACGACGCCTTGCTTGCCCGAGCTCGGCAGGTAGAGCTGGATGCCGTACTCCGCGCAGTTGCGCTCCAGGTGAACGAGCATCTCTTCCGCGAGCGCATCGGCGAGCGGCCGGCGCTGCGAGTCGGTCGGGATGATGTGGTCGACCGTCGCGAAGGTGCGCTGAGGGAAGCGCACGCGCAGGCCCATCTCGCGCAGCTGCGCGAACGCCTGCGGGCTCGTGACCTCGTGGATCAGGTGCAGACCTATGAAGAGCTGCGTCTGCCCGTCCGGCAGCTCGCGCACGGCGTGCGCGTCCCAGACCTTGTCGAAGAGCGACTTCGCGGGGGGCATACGCGGCGGGATTTAGCAGCAGCGACGGGGGCCTGCGACGCGACGTTGAGCCGCGGGTCAATGCCGGCGAGCCGTCGACTGGCCCATCGGGGTCTGACCCCGATGGGCCAGTCGTCCTACGCTGCGCGCCCATGGAGCTGCTGCACACTGCTCACGTCCCGGCGGGCGACGGCCCGTTTCCCACCATCCTGCTGCTGCACGGCTGGGGTGCGAGCGCGCACGACCTGCTCGGCCTCGCGCCCATTCTTCATGGCGGCGAGGCGCTCGTGCTCTCGCCCCAGGGGCCCGTCGCGTTCGAGATCGCGCAGGGCATGCTCGGCTTCGGCTGGTGGCCGATCACGCAGACGCGCGAGCTCGACCCGCGCGCCTTCGACGCCGCGCGCCAGCTGCTGCGCGAGTTCCTCGACGAGGCGTGCAAGCGCTACCCGGTCGATCGCCGCAAGCTCGTGGTGATCGGCTTCTCGCAGGGCGGCGTGATGGCTTACGACCTGGTGCTCAGCGACCCCGCGCGCTTCGCCGGGCTGGTCGCGCTCTCGAGCTGGCTGCCAGATCCGATCGACGCGGCCATCCCGACGCAGGACGAGCACCAGAACTTCCCCGCGCTCGTAGTCCACGGCACGCAGGATCCGATGATCCCCGTCGAGCGCGCGCAGGAGTCGCGCAAGCGCCTGCTCGCTCGCGGCATGAACGTGCACTACCGCGAGCTCGAGATGCAGCACGAGGTGAGCCCCGATGCGCTGCGCGAGCTGGTGCTGTGGCTCGAGGAGCGCGTCTTCCAGCTGATCAAGCTGGCGTGAGCGCCGCCGCTAGCCTGGCCGCGCGCGCCGGAGGCGGATCGTGCTCACGCTCTACTTCACACCGAACAGCTGTGCCCTGGCGTCGCTGATCGCGCTCGAGGAGGCCGGCGCTCCGCATGCGCTCGAGCTCGTCGACTTCCGCCGCGACGCGCAGCGCTCGCCCGAATACCTCGCGCTGAATCCCAAGGGCCGCGTGCCATCGCTCGCCTGCGACGAGGGCGTGCTCACCGAGACCCCCGCGATCTTGGCGTTCATCGCGCAGCGCTTCCCGGCCGCAGCGCTCGCGCCGCTCGCCGAGCCCTTCGCCTTCGCGCGCGCGCAGGCCTTCAACAGCTACCTGTGCTCGACGGTGCACGTCGCGCACGCACACCGCATGCGCGGCGCGCGCTGGGTCGATGCGGGCGACGCAGCCGCGATTTCCGCGATGCAGCGCAAGGTGCCGCAATCGGTCGGCGACGCCTTCGCGCTGATCGAGCACGGCATGCTCGCGGGGCCGTGGGTGCTCGGCGCGCGCTACTCGATCTGCGACGCCTACCTGTTCACGCTCGCGCAGTGGCTCGAGGCCGACGGCGCCCCGCTCGCGCGCTTGCCGCGCGTGCTCGAGCACCGGCGGCGCGTATCGGAGCGGCCGGCGGTGCAGCGCGCGCTCGCGGCGGAGCGCAGTGCGGGGGCACGGGCATGACGCGCGTCGCGCTCGTCGGCGAACGCCGCGACGAGGTCGTCGCGCACGGCGCGATCCCAGTCGCGCTGCAGCGCGCCGCCGAGCGCGGCGGACGTGCGCTCGCG
>DATBRS010000225.1:0-11181 GCA_036560185.1 Myxococcota bacterium | reverse complement strand
CTCGTTGCACTCGGACATTGCATGGCGGGTGATCGGGCCGAGCTGCGCTTGATTTCGGCTCCGCGGCCCCCGGCCCCGCCGCGACTGCTCGTGCTCGGCTGGCCGCACGAGCACTTATTGGGGAGGCGCGGATCGGCGCGGCTTTGAGCCGCGCCTCCCGCGTGCTTCGCTGGGTTCGCGCGGCGAGGACGCGCGCGCTCGTTATTGGCCGTCGGGTAGGTAGGTCTTGAAGAGGTCGCCGACGGCGCCGTCGTCGTGGGCGGGGACTTGGTAGTAGGTGCGGATCACGACGTCGCCGTTCGGTTCGAAGCGGTAGGTCTCGATCGAGAGATGGGGCGGGCGCTTCGGGTCGCTCGGGAACGAGTTCTCGAGCAGCCACGCCACTTCGTTGCCGCACACGTGTTGCGTGCCGGGGATGACGCGGAAGCGCACGTGCGGCTGGAACAGGTCGAAGGCGTCCAGCGCGCAGGCGTCGAAGCCGCGCTTCTCCGGCGTGCCGACGGGGTCGTGCATGCGGAACTCGCCCGGTGCGACGGCGCGCCAGTTGTCGGCCCACGCGGCCTTGTCGCCCGCGTTCCAGAGCGCGACGTAGCGCGCAGCCCAATCGAGGAGTTGGCGGCGAGTCGGCGAAGGCATCGGGGCTCCTGCGGCTCGCGGCGTTCTATCGCGGCCGGAGTCGACGCGCCGCTCGGCGCGCGAATCAGAAGCATTCGGCGCGCAGAGTGCGCTACGCGTGGCGCACTCGAAGGAGCGCGCCATGACTGCCGCCGCCGCCGTCTCCAATTCGGCCGGCGCGACGCGCTGGCTCGCGCTGATCGGCGCGCTGTTCGTACAAGCCGTGAGCATCGGCGCGACGCTCGTCGCGTTCGGCTTCATGCAGGTGCCGGTCTCGCAAACCTTCGGCGCGAGCATCGACACGGTCTCGCTCGGCTTCGTGCTGTTCATGCCCGCGCAGGCGTTCGCCGGCCTCGCGCTCGGGCCACTGGTCGACCGCATCGGGCCGCGCGTGGTGATGCTCGGCGGCGCGGTCGTCGCAGCCGCCGGCTGCGCGCTGATCTACCGCGCGGACGCGCTCTGGATCGCGGGCATCGGCTTCTCGCTGCTCGTGGCCGCCGGCGCGGTGGGCCTCGGGCCGCTGCCGACCTCGAAGCTGATCGTCGGCTGGTTCCCCGAGCAGCCCGGCACCGCGCTCGGCATCAACGCGATCGGGCCGTCGATCGGCGCGCTCTTGGCACCGAAGCTGATTCCGCTCGCGATCGGTGCCTGGGGCTGGCGCGGCGCGGTGGCGGCGTGCGGCATTGGCTTCGCCGCGATGATCCCGCTCGTGCTCGCGATCGTGCGTGAGGCGAGAGGTGCAGCGCCGGCGCTCGCGCCGGCGGCGGCGCCGGCGGATCGCAGCTATCTGCGCGACCGCAACTTCTGGGTGCTCACGGTCGGCTTCGGCCTCTCGCTCGCGCCGCTCGTCAGCCTCGGCAACGCCTACCCGCCCTACGTGACGGAGACGCGCGGCCTCTCCGCGAGCTTCGCGGGCAACTTGTTACTGGCCGCCTCGGTGGTGGGGATCGCGGCGAATCTGCTGTTCGGCCGCCTCGCCGACCGCTTCCCGCGCCGCCCGCTGATCTGGTGCGCGCAGATTCCGCTGCTCGTCTCGGTGGCGGCGCTCGCGCTCGAGCCGCAGCCGGCGTTGCTGTTGCCGCTCGCGGTCATCGCCGGCGCGGGGCAGGGCCTCACCGCGCTCTGGACCGCGACGATCGGCGACCGCTTCGCGCCCGAGAGCTTCGGCAGCGTGATGGGCGCGATGGGCCTGTGCATGCTGCCGTTCACGATGTCCGGCGTGCAGTTCCCGATGGCGGTGTTCGCGAGCACGGGCCGCTTCGAGCTCGCCTTCGCGGGCTTCGCGGTCGTGCTCGCGCTCGCGGCCGTGGCGATCGGGTTCCTCGGTCCGAAGCGCGCGAGCGCGTGAGGCGCGCCGTCAGCGCGTGTCCTTCACCACCGCGCCGCCCTTCATCACGAACGCCACCCGTTCGAGCTCGGTGACGTCCGCCAGCGGGTCACCGCTGACTGCGACCAGGTCGGCGTAGAGGCCAGGCGCCACGCGTCCGACCCGGTCGCTCCACCCGAGCAACTCCGCTGCGCTCGAGGTCGCCGAGGTGATCGCTTGGAGCGGCGTGAGGCCCCAGCGCACCATGTGCGCGAACTGCCTTGCGTTCCAGCCGTGCGGATACACACCGGCGTCCGTACCGAACGCCACCTTCACGCCGGCGCGCACGGCGCGCTGGAAGTTCTCGCGCTGGAGCCGGCCGATCGAGCGCTCCTTCTCGATCATCATCGCCGGGTAACCGAGGCGCGCGAACTCGGCGAGGATGTAGTCGTCGTTGTAGACGTCGGCGACGAGCACTGTGCCGTGCTGCTTCATCAGGCGAATCCCTTCGTCGTCGAGCAGGCTGCCGTGCTCGATCGACGCGACCCCCGCGCGCACCGCGCGCTTGATGCCCTCGGCGCCGTGGGCGTGCGCGGCCACGCGCTTCCCCGCCATCGCGGCCTCGTCGACGATCGCGTCCAGCTCTTCCTGCGTGTACTGCGGCGCGCCGACCGTCTCCTCTTCCGAGAGCACGCCGGCGGTCGCGGCGACCTTGATCACGTCCGCGCCCCACTTGAGGCGCTGCCGCACGGCCGCGCGCACGGCGCCGACTCCGTCAGCCACCGCGGACATCTCGCGGAACTCGAGGTAGGGCGAGAAGCCGGTCAGGTCCATGTGCCCGCCCGTCGCACCGATCGGGACCGTCGCGACCTGCATGCGCGGCCCCGCCACGAGGCCCGCGTCGATGGCGCGCTTCAGCGCCACGTCCACCAGCTCGGGCGCACCGACCTCGCGCACGGTCGTGAAGCCGGCCTCGAGCGTACGGCGCGCGTAGAGGTGCGCGATGACGGCCGCGTCGACGTGGCTCTTGCGAAAGAGGCTGTCGTAGTAGTCCGCCGGATCGCCGCCTGCGATGTGCGTGTGGCAGTCGATCAGGCCCGGCAGCAGGGTCGCGGTGCCGAGGTCGATCACGCGCGCGCCGTCGGGAATCGCGAGCTGCGCGCCGACGTCGCGGATGCGGTCGCCTTCGATCAGGACCACCGCGTCGCGGATCGGCACGGCCCCGCTGCCGTCGATCAGCCGCGCGGCGCGAATCGCGAGCAGCGGTGCGGGTGCAGGGCCGGCGCTCTCTTGGGACGCGCCGCCGGTTGCGGCGAGCAGAGCGACGGCGGCGAGAACC
Organism: Myxococcota bacterium; assembly: GCA_036560185.1. Taxonomy (GTDB): domain Bacteria; phylum Myxococcota_A; class UBA9160; order UBA9160; family UBA6930; genus VGRF01. The sequence continues at coordinate 7,921 of DATBRS010000225.1, read as the reverse complement.
ATTCGGAGGAGCATGCGCATGAGCATCCTCTTGGGAGCGAGTGGAGGTCAGATCCCGCGCGAGCGATTCGCGGCGCTGCCGATGCGCCACATGTAACAAGAGTCCGGCATGCCGCCGCTCGTGAGCATTGCACTCGCTTCGGCGGAGGGCGCCTCGATGTCGCGCGAGGTGGCGACGCGCGCGACGAAGGCGCCGAGCCGATGACTGAGCGCGGGCATGCACTGGATCAACGCCGGCGCGAAGTTGAGCAGCGCCTCGCCGAGCAGCGCGTACTCCTCGCTCTCGGGCAGCGCGCTCATGCGCGCGCGGATGCGAGCGGCCATCCCGCGCAGCGCCGAGTCGCCCGCGAGCGGAGCGACGGCGCCGTCGAGGCTGCGCCACGCGGCATCGAGCTGCGCGGCGCTGCGCTCGCGCGCCGCCGCGCGCAGCGAGAGCAGCTGCATGTCGCGCGCGGCGACTTCTCCGAGCACACGGAGCTCGCGCGCGAGGCCGAGCCGGCTGATCAGGTCGGGTGCGCTCGCCTGCGGCGCGAGCCGGTAGTCCGCCAGCTGGATCGCGATTTCGAGCACTCCGTTCGCGCGCTCGAAGCCGTCGAGCACGAGCGTGCGCTTCGCCACGCGCTCCCCGTGCCCGCGCAGCTCGGCAGCGCGCGCGGGATCCCCGAGCACGCTCGGCACGAGCGCGCCGAGCGCCTGTCCGAGCGTCAGCAAGTGCGAGCAGCCGAGCGGCCCACCGAACGCGCCCGCGAGCCGCTTCGCGAAGCCCGCATCGAATGCGCTGCCCACCAGGGTTTGGAGCCGCGGCGCGGGATCGCGGCAGCACTCTCCGCCCGACGCGGCGCTGCGCTCGATCGCGACCACCGGCTGCGCGATCTCGAGCGTCGTGATCCGCCCGCTCGGGTCGTCGACCCACGCGCGCCAGTGCATGTGGTGGACCACGCCGGCGCTCTGCAGATCGCCGCCGGTCGGGACGAAGCCGCACTTGCGCAGATCGAGGATCGTCCCGTCCGCGCGCAAGGCAGCGCCTTCCTGATGCAGCTCGAGCGTGAGCGTGCGCGTGTGGAGCGGATGCCCCGACGCCAGGAACGGGTCGAGGAGCGGAGGATTCGCAGCGCGCGCGGAACCCGAACTCATCGCTCTCGGCGCGGCCCCGCTGTCATCCTCTGGCTCCGCTCGCCTGAAGGCACGGTGAAGGGCGCGGAGCATACGAGGGCGCGCTTGCTAATGCTCCTGTCTTCGTGAGGAGAAACGCGGATGTTCGTGCGAAAGCTCAGGCTCGGGTTGCTTCTGACGGCGGCGCTGCTCACGGCCGCCAGCGCTGGCGCGCAAGCCAAGCCGAGCGTGCGTCTCGCGACGACCGCGGCGCTCGAGCAGACGGGCCTGCTCGCGTGGCTGCTTCCGAAGTTCACTGCGGACACCGGCATCGCCGTGAACGTGCTGGCGGTCGAGGCGAAGGGCGCCTTCGAGCTGGGCAAGCGCGGCGAGGCAGACGTGCTGCTCGTGGACGATCGTGCCTTCGAGGATTTCTACGTCTCGCAGCGGCACGCGATCGAGCGCCGCGAGGTGATGTACGTCGAGTACCTGATCGCGGGACCGCGCACGGATCCCGCTTCGATCGGCGACTCGGGCAGCGCACCCGGCGCCGCGAAGCTGATCGCGGAGACGAAGTCGCCATTCGTCTCACGTGGCGACGGCTCCGGCGCGCACGAGGCCGAGAAGCGGCTGTGGGCCGCCGCCGGGAGGATTCCGGAAACGGGCGCGGGCGCGTGGTACTTCAGCGCGAACGCCGCGGCGCCCGCGATGCTCGAGCTGGCGGGCGCGAAGCAGGCGTACTGCCTGATCGATCGCCCGAGCTGGCTCGCGCTGCGTAATCACTACGGCCTGATCGATCTCGTGAACGGCGACCCGATTCTGCGCGTCGCGTACGGCGTGCTCGTGGTGAACGACCTCAAGCACAAAGGCGCGAGGTTCCCGGCCGGCAAGCAGCTCGCGGACTGGCTGACCGGCGCCCAGGGCCGCACGCTGATCGCGAAGTTCCAGGTCGCGGAGAAGCAGGTTTACTTGGTGCGCTAGCAAGCGAAGCGCGCAGCGAGGCGCAGCCGAGCGGAGTCGAACAGTGGCCTCCGCGCACCGAGACATCGCGAGGCCGCGCCTTCGCGCACCGACGTGGGACCGCGCAAGCGCAGCGCGCAGCGAGGCGAAGCCGAGCGGAGTCGAACAGTGGCCTCGATGTGCGCGGCGCCCGCGACGCAGCGCGTTCGCGCACCGAGGAGCGAAGTCCTCCGCGCCCTCAGGCGGCGGCCTTGCGCTCCTCGATCCGCGCGCGCACGAGCTCGAACGCGAGCGGCAGCACGGAGACGACCACGATCGCCAGCACGACCGCGGAGAAGTTCTCGCGCACGAATGGCAGCTGCCCGAAGTAGAAGCCGGCGAGTAAGCACGACAGCACCCAGGTCGCGCCGCCGGTCACGTTGTAGATCGCGAAGGTGCGCAGATCCATGCGGCCGATGCCCGCGAGGAACGGCGCGAAGGTCCGGACGATCGGCACGAAGCGCGACAGGAAGATCGTCTTCTTGCCGTACTTCGCGTAGAAGACTTCGGTGCGCCGCACGTACTTGGGATTGAGCAGCCGAGAGCGCTCGGTGAACACCTGCGGCCCGAGGTAGGCCCCGAGCGCGTAGTTCACGAAGTCGCCTACGACCGCGGCGAAGATCAGCAGCGCGGCGGTCACGCTGACGTCGAGCGGCGAGCCAGGGCGGGCGGCGAGGGCGCCGGTCGCGAACAGCAGCGAGTCGCCTGGCAGCACCGCGAGCACGACCAGGCCGCTCTCGCAGAAGACGATCGCGAACAGCACCAAGTAGAGCCAAGCGCCGACGCTCGCGGCGAGCGCATCGAGGTGCGTGTCGATGTGCAGAACGAAGTCGATCAGGTGCTGGATCAGCTCGAGCATCGGCGCTTCCTCGGCGCGACAGGGCGCGGGCGTGAGTGGCGATGCCGGGCCGCGCGGTGACGCGGGGAGCGCGCGTTCCGGCGCGACCCGCCGCGGCGGCGCGCGCCGCTCGCGCCCCGATCGCCCTCGCCCCGGGGCGCGTCCGGCGACATTCGAGGCCAGACCCGCGAACTCGCGTAAAGTCGGCACGCCGCCCACCTTGGAGCCTCGCTTGATCGAGATCTCGAACGTCTCGCGCGTGTACGCGCGGGGTGCGGATGAAGTGCATGCGCTCGAGGACGTGAGCCTCGCCATCCCGGACGGGCAGTTCGTCGCGCTGATGGGCCCGTCGGGCTCCGGTAAGTCGACGCTCTTGAACCTGATCGCGGGCCTCGACCGCCCGTCGCGTGGCGCGGTGAGCGTCGCGGGCCAGCGGCTCGACGCGCTCGACGAGGACGAGCTCGCGGCGTTTCGCGCGGCGCACGTCGGGTTCGTGTTCCAGTTCTTCAACCTGATCCCCGTGCTCAGCGCGCAAGAGAACGTCGAGCTGCCGCTGTTGCTCACGCGGCTCACGAAGCAAGAGCGGCGCGAGCGCGCGCTCACCGCGCTGCGCGTGGTCGGCCTCGCCGAACGCGCGGACCACCTGCCGCGTCAGCTCTCGGGCGGCGAGCAGCAGCGCGTGGCGATCGCGCGCGCCTTCGTCTCCGATCCCGAGCTGATCGTCGCCGACGAGCCGACCGGAGACCTCGACGCAAAGAACGCCGAGGCGACGCTCGAGCTGCTGCGCACGCTCCGGCGCGACTTCGGCAAGACGGTGGTGATGGTCACCCACGACCCGCGCGCCGAGAAATACGTCGACCTCGTGCATCACCTCGACAAGGGCGTGCTGCTCGAGTCGCGCCCCGGCGGGAGCGCGCGCTGATGTGGAAATACCGAACGCTGGTTTGGAAGAACCTCGGCCGCAACAAGCTGCGCAGCATCATCACCGGCGTCGCGATCGCGTTCGCGGTGGCGATGGTGTGCGTGCTGCGCACGCTGCCCGCGGCGCTCGACTCCATGCTCGACGCGATGTCGAGCGGCACGCGCATCTCCGTGCACAACAAGGCCGGCCTGACCTACGACCTGCCGTACTCCTATGTGAACAAGATCCGCGCCATGCCCGGCGTCGCCGACGTCGTCAGCTACGAGTGGTTCGGCGGCATGGTCGACGCGGACGCGGGCGTCGACTTCCCGAACTTCGCGGTCGACGCCGATCACGTCGGCACGGTGTTCGCGGATTGGAAGATCGACCCCAAGGCGCTCGACGACTTCACCAAGTACCGGGACGGCGCACTGATCGGCGACATGCTGATCGAGAAGTACCACTGGAAGGTGGGCGACCTGCTCACGCTGCAGAGCACGATCTACCCGATCGAGGCGAAGCTGCGCGTCGTGGGCATCATTCCGGATCGCCCGTTCGTGTGGTTCTCCCGCGAGTACCTCGAGCAGGCGATGCTCGCGCAGGGCGCCTCCTACGACAGCACCGGCATGGTGTGGGTGCTGCTCGAGGATCCGAGCCAGCTCAACCCGCTGATGGCGCGGATCGACTCGACGTTCCGCAACAGCGAGGCCGAGACGGCCTCGGAGACCGAGCGCAGCTTCTTCACGAACATGATGAGCAACGCTCAGGGCTACGTGACGATCCTGCTGATCGTCGCGGGCGTGGTCACGCTCTGCATCGTGTTCATCGCGGCGAACACGGCGAGCATGTCCGTGCGCGAGCGCGTGGGCGAGCTCGCCGTGATGAAGGCGCTCGGCTTCCGCTGGCGCACGCTGTTCGGGACGCTCGTACTCGAGGCGGCGCTGCTCTCGACGCTCGCGGGCGCAATCGGCGTGGGCCTCTCGATCAGCCTCACGCAGCTGCTGCGCAGCATCACGGGCGGCGCGGGCGCGAGCCCCATGAACGCGTTCTTCATGACCGACGCGGTACTGGTGCAGGGGCTCTTCATGGCCTTCTTCATCGGCATCGTGTCCGGCGCGCTGCCGTCCTTCGGCGCCTCGCGCAAGCCGGTCGCGCAGACGCTGCGCGAGGTCTTCTGACGATGGCGCTGCCGCTCTCGTACAGCGTGCGCAGCCTGTTTGCGCGCAAGCTCCGCACCGGCCTCACGATCGCGGTGATCGCGCTGGTCGTGATCGCGGTGTCGCTGATCCTCGGGCTCGCGAGCAGCTTGCGGCGCACGCTCGCGAGCTCCGGCGATCCGCGGAATCTGGTCATCATGCGCAAAGGCTCGGACAACGACGGCTCGTCCTCGCTCACGTTGCAATCGCTGCAGGACATCCGCTTCTTCGAGGGGATCGCGCGCGGCGCGGACGGCGAACCGCTGCTCTCGCCCGAGCTCGTCAGCCAGCCGTTCTTCCGCACGCGCGACGGCGGCCGCGAGAACGTGCTGGTGCGCGGCGTCGAGGCCACGGCGCTCGCGGTGCACGAGGACGTGCACATCGTCGAGGGCCGCATGTTCGCGCCGTCGGCGGGCGAGGCGATCGTCGGGCGCGGCGTCGCGGGGCGTTATGCCGGCGCCTCCGTCGGCGAGGAGCTGGAGTTCGGCCGCGGGCGCTGGCGCGTGGTCGGCATCTTCGAGTCGCGCGGCTCCTCGTACGAGAGCGAGGTCTGGGCGGACGCGCGCCAGGTCGCGGCCGACGCGAAGCGCTTGATGCCGTACTCGAGCTTCCGCGTGCGCGTGGCGGACGGCACGGACATGGACGCGCTGATCCGCCGCATCGGAGACGACCCGCGCCACGCGCTCGAGGCGCAGCGCGAGGTCGACTACTACGCCGAGCTCGGAGAGTCCGCGTCGCAGATCTACGTGCTGGTCGTGTTCGTCGCGCTGTTCGCGGGCATCGGGGCCATGCTCGGCGCGACGAACACGCTGTACGCCGCCGTGCAGGCGCGCGTCGCGGAGATCGGCACGCTGCGTGCGCTCGGCTTCTCGCGCGCGGCGATCCTGCGCTCGTTCCTGGTCGAGTCGCTGCTCACGGCGGGGCTCGGCTTCGCGTTCGGCGCCGTGATCGCGGTCGCACTCGCCGCCGCGATCTCGGCCGCGCTCGGCGGCATCAGCTGGGGCGCCGAGACGTTCACGACCAACGTCATCCAGCTGCGCGTCGGTCCGAACGATCTCGCCGCGGCGCTCGGGCTCGCGCTCGCGATCGGTGTGATCGGCGGCTTCTTCCCGGCGCGCCGCGCCGCGAACCTGCGACCGATCGAAGCGCTGAGGAAGGCCTGAGCGATGGCGGAGGGAGTCCGCTCGGTACGCGACGAGCTGTCGTCGCTGAAGATCGACCGCGGTGCGCCGGCGCCGAAGCGCCGGCGCACGCCGCGCTTCGTGTGGGGCGTCGCGCTCGCGCTGCTCGCGCTCGCCCTCGCCGCGACCTACCGCCTGACGCTCGGCGCTCCGCTCGTGGTGCGCGTCGCGTACGCCGAACGCGTCGAAGCGGGCGAGGGCGCGCCATCTCGCGCCGGCGTCGTGCTCACCGGCTCGGGCTACGTCGTCACGGGCGAGCGGTACATCTCGATCGGTGTGCGCGTGCCGGGGCGCATCGACGCGTATCTCGTCGACGAGTCGGACTCGGTGAAGAAGGGCCAGGCGCTCGTGCAGCTCGATCAGCGCGACTACGTCGCCGCGCTCGCCCGCGCGCGCGCCTCGCTCGAGCTGGCGCGCGCGAGCGCCGACCTCGCCGAGACCGAGGCGCAGCGCCTGCGCGCGCTGGTCGCGCAGAGCGTCGCCGCGCAGTCCGCCCTCGACGTGAAGGAGAGCGAGCTGCGCGTCGCGTTGGCACAGGTGAAGCAGGCGGACGCCGCGGTGCGCGAGGCCGAGGTCGCGCTCGACTACACCACGCTGCGCGCGCCGCGCGATGGGGTGATCCTCGCGAAGTTCAAGGAGGTCGGAGAGATCGCGGTGCCGGGGGGCTTCGCCGGCGCCGGAGATCTGATCCGCATGGCGGACCTGACCGACCTGCGCGCCGAGGTAGACGTCAACGAGGTCGACCTCGCGCGCGTCGCGCTCGGCCAGCGCGCCGAGGTCACTCCCGACGCGTTCCCCGATGCGCACTACGCCGCCGAGGTCGTGAAGCTCTACCCGCAGGTGAATCGGCAGAAGGGCACGCTCAAAGTCGAAGTCCGGCTGCTCGAGCGCGACGAGAAGCTGCGGCCCGATTCGAGCGTGCGCGTCGCGTTCCTCGCGGCGGAGGAGCCGGCAGCGCCGGCGGGCGCCCCCGCGGCTCCAGTGATTACGGCGCCGCGCGCGGCGGTACAGAATGGGCGCGTGTGGGTCGTGACGGAAGGCCGCCTGCGCGAACAGGTGGTCGAGCTCGCGGGCGAGCGCGGCGACGCGCTCGTGGTGCGCGCGGGCTTGCTCGGCGGCGAGATGCTCGTCGTCGCCGCCGAGGGCGAGCTCGCCGCGGGGCGCAAAGTCGAGATCGCCCGCGAGTAGGCCGGACTCCCGGCGCGGTGCGCGAACGCGCTGCCGCTCTGGCGCTGCGGACCCCGAGGCCACTGTTCGACTTCGCTCGGCTTCGCCTCGCTGCGCGCTTCGCTTGCCCTACGGCTCCAGCGTGCAGCCGCGGCCGGGCTTTGCGCGCGCGATGCGGGGCGGGAAGAAGCGCAGGCTGGAGCGCACGCCGCTGCCGTCCTCGAGCGGCGCCGTGTCGAGGCGCTCGAGCCCGGGCAGCGCCATCAGGTCGGCGCGGCAGGCGTCGAAGTCACGGCCGCCCAGCTGCATGCAGGAGCAGACCTCCTTCGCGACCAGGGCGCCGCCGACGAGGCTCTTCTCGGCGAGCCACACGTAGCCCGCGGCGCCGAGCACGAGCACGAGCCAGGTCGCGAAGCCGATCGCCCACTTCATCGCGCGGTGCCTCCCGCGCCGCCGAAGCACTCGATCAGGGCGCCGAGCGAGGCGCGCAGCTCCGTCCACGTCGACGCGTGCATCTCGCCGAGCCGTACCACCACGAGATCGCGCGC
>DATBRS010000224.1:0-3312 GCA_036560185.1 Myxococcota bacterium | reverse complement strand
CGGAGCCCAAACAAAATGGCCTACATCGCGCCCAAGGACTTCGCGACCGACCCGGCGCTGCTGCACAAGCTGATGCGCGTGATGGGGGGCGAGCTCGACCTCTCCTGGATGCGCAGCCGCGACGACGCGATCAACGCACGACCCTCGCAGGAGCGCCGCGGTCTCACGCTCGACGACATCAACCGGGGCGTCTACTCGCCCGACCTGAGCCCGGAGATCGTGCGCCACAACTTCTCGATGGCGCCGCGCGGAGCCTTCCTGCCGCCGGGCCTGCCGTCGCTCGGCTACCGGCTGAACCGCAAGTCCGAGGTGTGGGCGAACAATGCGGCCGCGCTGTTCGAGGAGGGGAAGGCGCGGCACTGGGCGCCCTCGCACGCGGTGCCGTGGGCGGCGCTCACGGAGCACGGCTACGACGCGCGCGAAGCGGCGGCGTGGCGGCAGCTTGCGACCGAGCTGATCTCGATCGGGCTCGTGACCGGCGACGTGCCGGCGCGCTGGGAATTCCAGATGAATCAGGAGTTCCACGAGGTCAAGTACCTGATGTGCGTGCAGATGATCGACGCCGCGCGCACCGCCGAGGCGTGGCGCAAGCGCGCGCTCTACGGCGACGGCTCGCTCGGCGTCGACTGCCAGGAGCTCGGCGAGCTGCTGAAGATGGTCGCGGATTCGGGCACCTACCCGTGCGCCTCCGCGTCGCAGAACCTGCTGCTCTACTCGCTCGTGATGACGCTCGGCGCGCATCTCGAGTGGGCCGCGAAGAACGCCGCGGATTCGTTCCTCGGCACGCGCCTCGCGCAGGACGCGGGCCGCTTCGTCGCCTACGGCGTGGCGCACGTGCGCGGCGTGCTCGCCGCCCGGCCGAGCGAGGCCGACTCGCTGAACGGCCATCTCGACCTCGTCGAGAACGGCGCGGTCGGCTGGCTCGGCGCGCGCGCGCATCTCGAGCCGCTGATCGTCGTCTCCAGGGGCTACGAGCCGGTGCGCGCTCTCTACGAGCGCAGCGTGCGCGAGTACTTCGAGCGCTGCGCCGCCGCGGGCCTCGGCGATCGCCGAGCGCGCAGTCCGCTCAGCAAGTTCCTCTCGTTCCTGTCGTAGCCCCAACAACTCGGGAGCCAGCACATGTCCTACTACGGATCGACCGACTGGACCGCGAACGACGACCTGATGCTGCGCCTGAGAGACATCCGCAAAGGCAACCTCGAGCTCGACTGGATGAAGACCGGCACCGAGAGCGTGAAATCGCACGCCGAGAATCCGCGGCGCGGCTTCACCTACCTCGATTGCAACGTCGGCGCGTACGGCGAGGACGCGCTGCCGGAGATCCCGCGCGGTCCGCGCGGAGCCGCGCCGCGCGGCGCCGCCTACGACGTCGCGAGACAAGCCGATTTCGCACCCGAGCTGAACCGCAAGAGCGACGTGTGGGCTTACAAGGTGAGCTCGTTCTACGAGGAGGCGATGTCGCGCCAGTGGAACGCGACCACCGACATCCCGTGGCGCAACCTCGACCACGAGGATCGCCCGCTCGAGCTCGAGATCGCCTTCGCCCAGCTCTGCACCTTCTTCACCGAGGTCGAGATGATCGCGACCGACCTGCCCGCCAAGTGGTGCTGGCGCATGAACAACCAGTTCCACGAGGTGAAGCACTTCATCGCTTCGCAGGCGATCGACGAGGCGCGCCACGCCGAGGTGTTCCGCAAGCGCGCGCTGGCGGGAGGCGTGGGGCTGCTCGAAGCGCTGCCGCAGGCCGAGCATTCGCTGAAGGCGATTCTCGACGGCGACACGTACAGCGAGGCCAGCGCCTTCATGCACCTGCTCGCCGAGGGCAACGTGCTCACGATGTTCCGCTTCAGCGAGTTCATCTCGCCGACGGCGACCGACAAGCGCATGTTCCAGCTCGTGATGCAGGACGAGGCGCGCCACGTCTCGTACGGCATGCAGCACCTGAAGTGGATCATGGACCACACGCCGGAGCGGAAGGAGCAGATCCACGCTGCGCTCGACGAGGCCGAAGCGTTCTCGCTCGCGCAGTTCGATTCGGCGCTGTTCGAGGCGATGATCGTGCTCGCCGGCAAGGGCACGAAGCCCGAGAACATCAAGCGCGGGCTCGAGATCGTCGGCGGCCTGCAGCTGAAGCAGGTGCAGGAGTACTTCCACCGCCTGAACCGCGCCGGCTTCGCAGAGCGCATCTCGCGCAGCAAGTTCAACGAGCTGCTGGCCGCGATGGGTGCGCTGAACGGAAGTGCCAGCAAGGGCGTGAACTGAGCGAGCGCTCCCGCTTCCGCGGCGTGTCGTTACCGTTGCGCGCCGCTCGCTCGGAGTCCGCTTGCTCGCGCCCCGCTCCCTCTGGTTGTTCGCCCTCGCGTTCGCGTTCGGCTGCGTGGCGCCCGCTCGTCCGCCCGCCGCGTTCGCGGTCGCGCCGATCTCCGCCGAGCAGCGCGCGATGCAGACGCGCGTGTTCGCGACCGACGACGAGGCCGCCGTGCTCGCGGCGTGCGGCGCCGTGCTGCAGCGGCACGGCTTCGCGGCGGAGGATCACGACTCCGCGCTGGGCGTGATCGTGGCGTCGAAGGACGCCGAGAGCGCCGGCGGCCGCTCGCGCCTGCGCATCTCCGTCGCCACGCAGCTCGCCGGGGAGTTCAGCCTCGACGTGCGACTGCGCGTCACGCTCCAGCGCCTCGCCTGGAATGCGCGCGGCCGCGAGACGCTGCGCGAAGCCGTGCGCGAGCCCAGCGAGTACGCCGGATTCCTCGAGGAAGTCGCGCGCGAGCTCGCGCTGCCCACTGCGAGCATCGAGTGACGCGCGCGCGACTCGCCGCCGCCGCCGTCGCGCTCGCCCTCCTCGGCGCGCCCCCCGCGCACGCCGCCTCGCCGCTCGAAAACCTCTTCCGCTCGCGCCGCCCCGCCGCCGCGCCTCCCGCTCCCCAGACGCGCGACTTCGAGACCCCGGACTTGTTACGCGCCCAACGCCTCGCGATCGCCGCCCTCCAGGATCTCGGCTTCGCCCTCGAATCCGCCGACGCCGAGCACGGCGTCCTCACCGCCTCCCTGCTCGACACCCACGCCCTGCGCCTGACCATCACGATCGCCGCCGCGACCGAATCCACGATCACCGCCAGCGTCAGCTCCGACTACGCCGGCAACGCCCTCTCCGACCCGCTCCCCGCCGAGTCCTTCTTCACCGCGTTCGCGCAACAACTCTCGCCGCCGCCCGCGATCGACTGATCGCCTCTTCCTCCCCAGCCGCGCGCAGCGCGCTGGCTCTTCGCAAGAGCAACCCCGACGCTCCCACCCACCGCGACGCACGCGGCGATT
>DATBRS010000223.1:0-7496 GCA_036560185.1 Myxococcota bacterium | reverse complement strand
CGCCGTCGAGCGCCTTCAGAGCGATCTGCGCATCGCCCTGGAAGTTCGGGTCGCCGGGCGTGTCGACGAGCGTCAGGTGCAGCCCGTTCCAATCGAAGCCGTATACGTGGGCGCCGAGCGTGTGGTGGCGCTCCTTCTCCTCGGGCGCCACGTCGAGATGCGATGTCCCGCCGTCCACCGAGCCGAGCTCTCGCACCGCGCCGGTGGTGTGCAGGAGCGCCTCGCCGAGTGAGGTCTTCCCGTCGCCCGCGTGGCCGATCAGGGCAAAGTTGCGGGTGTGGGCAGCGTCGGAGTTCTGCATGGCGGCTCCAGGTTACGGGTGGGGCTTCTCCTGCGAGCGGTTCTTCTCGAACAGGAGGCGCAGGCCTTCGAGCGTCAGGTGCGGCTCGACGCGTTCGATGGTCTCGGTCTCGGCGGCGATGCGCTGCGCGAGGCCGCCGGTCGCGATCACGCGCGCGTGCTCACCGAGCTCCGCCTTGATGCGGCGCACCATCGCATCGACGAGGCCCGCGTAGCCGAACAGCAGACCCGACTGGATCGATTGCGTGGTGGTGCGGCCGATCACCGAGCGCGGCCGAGCCAGCTCGACGCGATGGAGCATCGAGGTGCGCTCGAACAGCGCCTCCATCGAGATCACGATGCCGGGGAAGATCGCGCCGCCCAGGTACTCGCCCTTCTCGCTGACGCAGTCCCAGGTGGTGGCGGTGCCGAAATCGACCGCGATCACCGGGCCGCCCATCAGCTCGAAGGCGGCGACGGAGTTCACGATCCGGTCGGCGCCGACCTCGCGCGGATTCTCGTAGCGCACCGGCATGCCGGTCTTGATGCCGGGGCCCACCACGAGCGGCGCCTTCCCGAGCAGCTTGGAGCAGACGCGCTCCCAGATCGGCAGCAGCGGAGGCACGACGCTCGACACGATCGCGTCGCGGAACGACTCCATCTTGCAGCCCGCGAGATCCGTGAGGCCGCGCAGCGTGACGAGGATCTCGTCGCTGGTCTGCTCGCGGTGGGTGGCCATGCGCCAGTGGTGCAGAAGCACCGACTTGGCCGGATCGCTGAGATCGAAGACGCCGAGCGTCACGTTGGTGTTGCCGATGTCGACGGCGAGCAGCGCGTTCACGGAACGGACTCCTTGAGTACGGTGACGTCGCCGGCGAGGAAGCGTTCCTCGCCGGCGTACGTTCCAAGGCGCAACGATCCATCGGCGCCCACGCCGAGCACAACCCCCTCGCGCGTGCGCTCGGCGGCGTCGGCGACGCGCACGCGCCGGCCGGTCATGCGGAAGAGCGCGTCGAAGCGCGAGCGGAGGGCCTCGAGGCCCCCGGCAGCGTGGGCGTCGAGCGCGCCCTCGAGGCGCTCGAACAGGGCCGCAGCGAAGCGCGCGCGGTCGATGCGCCGGCCCGCGAGCGCGGAGAGGCTCGAAGCGCGCGCGCGGAAATCGTCGGGGAAGGTCGCGGGGTCGACGTTGAGGTTCACGCCGATGCCGAGGATCACCGGGGCGTCGCCGCTCGCGCTCGCGCGTTCGAGCAGGATTCCCGAGACCTTCTTGTCATCGACCAGCACGTCGTTCGGCCACTTGAGCTCGACGCGCGCGGGGTCGCCGAGCTCCGCGGCGACGCACTCCGCGAGCGCGACACCGGCCGCGAGCGGCAGCGTGCCGAGCGTCTGGGCGCTGCCGCTCGGGCGCAGTACGAAGCTCACGTAGAGGTTCGCGCGCGGCGGCGAGAAGAACGTGCGGCCGAGCCGGCCGCGCCCGGCGCTCTGCGCCTCGGCGATCACCGCGGTTCCGCGCTCCGCGCCTTGCGCTGCGATCGCGAGCGCACGCCGATTCGTGGAGTCGATCTCCGCGAACCATTCGATGCGCTGCCCGAGCCAAGCGGTCTTCGCGCCGATCGCGCCCTGCGTGAGTGCCGGCTCTTCCCCGGCCGCGCGCGCCGCAGCGGACTGGGCCGCCGCCGTGCGCGGGCGCCCCTGGGAAGGGCCGCGCGTCATGGGGCTGCTTTCCTGGCGCGCACCTCGAGCGCGACGTCGGCCGCCGGCGCCGAGTGCGTGAGCGCGCCGATCGAGATGCGATGCACGCCGGTCTCGGCGACCGCGCGCACGTTCGCGAGATGGATTCCGCCGCTCGCCTCGAGCGGCGCGCGCTCGCCGAAGCGGGCGACGAACGCGCGCAGCTCGGCCGGCGTGCGGTTGTCCAGCAATAACAGCTGCGCGCCGGCCTGCAGCGCCTCGTCCGCCTGCTCGAGGCTCTCGACCTCGCACTGGATCGCGAGGTGCGGCGCGGCGCTCGCGCGCGCGGCCTTCACCGCCGCGCCCACGCCGCCGGCGGCGGCGATGTGATTGTCCTTGATCAGCACGGCGTCGTAGAGACCGAAGCGATGGTTCGTGCCGCCGCCGACTGCCACCGCGTACTTGTCGAGCGCGCGCCAGCCCGGGAGTGTCTTGCGCGTGTCGAGGATGCGCGCGCGTGTGCCGGCGACGGCCTCGACGTAGCTGCGCACGAGCGTCGCGATTCCGCACAGTCGCCCGAGGAAGTTCAGCGCGATGCGCTCGCCGGCGAACAGCGCGCGCGCATTGCCGCGAATGCGGGCGAGCGCCGTGCCCGCGGCGACGTGCTCGCCGTCCTGGCGAAGCGGCGAGAACGCCAGCGCGGGGTCGACTGCGGCGAAGCATGCGGCGGCGACCTCGAGGCCGCACACCACGAGTGGCGCGCGCGCTTCGATCTCGGCTTCGACCTCGAGCGACGCCGGCAGGCAGGCGTTGCTGGTGACGTCGCCGCTGCCGAGGTCTTCGGCGAGCGCGCGCTCGACGAGCGGCGTCCAGCTGGAGGGATGCGGGAGGTGCGCGTGGCTCACGCCCGCGAGTCTAAATCAAGCGCCTGGGAACGGGGCGAGCGAAGCGCGAGCTGCGCGTCTACTGCTCGTCGCTTTCCTTGAGCTTGCGGATCTCTTCGCGGATCATGGTCTCGGCCATCTTGGGGATGACCTCCCACGCGACTTGCTCGATGCGCTGCACCGTCTCGCGGACGATGCGATCCGTGACGTCGCCGAACGCCTCCCACGCCATCTTCTCGAGCAGATTGCGCAGCTCGTCTCGGCTCGGAACGCCGGCGCTGGGCAGCTGCGTCGGGGCGGGCGCCGCGGGCGCGTCGTCGTCCGCGTCCAGCATCGACGCGGCAAACGGTTCGTCGTCTTGCGCGGGCCACTCGGACGTACTCGCGCTCATCACCGTCGTCGTGACGGCCGGCGCAACGCCGGAGCCGCCGTCCGCAAAGGGATCGCCGAGATCCGTCGGCGTGACGTCATTCGCCGCGCCGCCGCCGATCAGATCCGCGAGGGGATCCGCGGCAGCGCCGGCGTCGCCGGGCGTAATCGTTCCGACGCCCGCCGCCTCCGGCTCGCCGAGCATCACGCGCGTACTCGCGAACGCGTCACCGGAGGGAGCCGGCGACTCGTCGGCGTCGCCGAACAGCACGCTGGTCGTTCCCAGCGCGTCTTCGTCTTCGAGCGAATCGCCGGCGTCGACGGGCGGCAGCGTCTCGGCGTTCTCGTCATCGTCCGCGAGCGGGACGACGCCCGAGTCAGCGTCGGTGAGCGCGACCTGCGTGAGCGCCTCGACCTCGAGCGGCTCGGCGAGATCGTCGTTCGCGTTGACTTCGAGCTCTTCGGCGGCGCCGAAGGAGAGGGCGTCGTCGGCGCGCGCAGCCGCTGCGCGCACGCCGCTCGGCTCGGTCACTTCGTCCGACATGAAGTCGAAGGGCTCTTCCTCGCCGAACAGCGGCGATCCGCCAACGGCCGATTTTGCGGGCGCGGGTGCGGGTGCGCTCGCGGCCGGCGGACGCGGCGCCGCGGCGGCGAGCCGCGCGTTCACGAAGTCGACCAGCGCCTGCGCCTCGAACGGCTTGGTGATGTGGCCGTCGGAGCCGGCTTCACGCGCGCGCGCTTCGTCGAACGCTTCGAAGGTGCCGGTCAAGAGCAGCACGGGGATGTGGCGCAGCGCGGGATCGGCCTTGATCTGACGGCAGACCTCGTAACCGTTCAGGCCGGGCATGACGACGTCGGCGAGCACGATGTCGGGCCGGAGCTCCTTCGCCTTCGCAATCGCCGCGGTGCCGTTGTCGACCGTGACGAGCTTGATGTCCTCGCTCGCGAAGCTGATGCCGACGACCTTTTGGATCGTGACACTGTCGTCCGCGAGAAGCAGGGTTTTGGGCATGTTCCCCCCAGAACGGAGCCAAGGCGCGCCGCGGCGCGAAACTCCACGGGCCCGCGGTTCCCTCTGTCTATCGTCTCCGCGCGTTCCAGATTGAAGCCGAACTGAATCTCGCGCCGGAAATTCCCGCGCAAGCTAGCAGCAACCGTTCCCGCGGCGCGATCAAGTCGGCGCTGGCGCGGCCCGATACAACCGATCGAGCGTTCGCGAGAATGGAGCGGCGATGATTCTCAGGGCGGCGGCCCGCAGCGATGTCGGCATGCGCCGGCGCAGCAACGAAGATCGCTTCGTGATGGCGCCCGAGCACGGCTTCTACCTCGTCGCGGACGGCATGGGCGGGCACACCGCAGGCCAAGTCGCGAGCCAGCTCGCAGCCGAAGCCGCGGCCCGCGCGATGGCGGCGCTCGAGGGTGCCTCTTCCAGCCCAGCGGAGAAGCTCCGCATGGTCGTGGCGGCCGCGAATCGCGCGATCTACCTCGCGGCCCAGCGCCAGCCCGAGTACGCCGGCATGGGCACGACGGTCGTGGCCGTGCTCGCCGCCGGCGAACGCTGCGCGCTCGCGCACGTGGGCGACAGCCGCGCGTACCTCGTGCGGCGCGATCGGATTCGGCAGCTGACGGACGATCACTCGATCGTCGGCGAGCTGCTGCGCCGGCAGGAGATTTCCGCCGACGCGGCGCGCGAGCACCCGCATCGGCACGTGCTGACGCGCGCGCTCGGCGTGCGCGAGAGCGTCGAGCCCGATCTCGCCGAGCTGACGCCCGCGCCGGGCGACGTCTTCGTGCTCTGCTCCGACGGACTGACCAATCACTTCGAAGACGCCGAGCTCGCGAAGCTCGTCTCCGACGCGACGGATCTCCAGGAGGCTTGTGAAGACCTCGTGGACATCGCCAACGGTCGCGGCGGGGAGGACAACGTCACCGTGGTGTTGGCGCGCGTGGAGACGGAGTAGGGCGCGTCTCTCGCGGCGCACCGGCGTTCGGCGGCGCGCGTCCTCGCGCGCGCTGTCGCGCTCAGCCGCGCTCGATCACCGCCTTCAGCTTCGAGCGCAGGCGCAGCACGGACTTCGTGTGGATCTGGCACACGCGCGATTCGGTGATGCCGAGGATGTTCCCGATCTCTTTCATGTTGAGATCTTCGTAGTAGTAGAGCGAGATCACGAGGCGCTCCTTCTCCGGGAGCGTCGCGATCGTGTCGGCGACGACGCTGCGCATCTCCTGCAGCTTCAAGCTCGCGAACGGATTCTCCGCGTTCACGTCTTCGACGACGTCGGCGTAGCTGCCGCTGCGGTCGCCGTCTTGGCCGCCGCCGCGCAGCTCCTCGAGGTTCACCAGCGAGATGCCGCGCACCTGGTTGATGAGCTCGTGGAATTTGTCGAGCTGCAGGCCCAGCGAGTCCGCGACCTCGTCCTCGTTCGCGGAGCGGCCGAGGCGTTGCTCGACGTCCCCGTACGCGCGCTCGAGACGGCGTCCCTTCTGTCTGACGCTGCGCGGCACCCAGTCGAGCGAGCGCAGCTGATCGAGGATGGCGCCCTTGATGCGGAACTCGGCGTAGGTCTTGAACTTGCAGTTCTTGTCCGGGTCGTACTTGTCGATCGCGTCCATCAGGCCGATCACGCCGGTGTTGTGCAGATCGTCGAGGTCGATGTGGGAGGGCAGGCGCACGGCGATGCGGTTCACGATGTATCGGATCAGCGGAGCGTGCTCGAGCACGATCTGCTCCTTGAGCATGCCCGGGATCTCGCCGAACTTGTCCTTCGCCGTCTTCAGCTGCGCTTCCATCATTTCCTCCGCCATGTTTCGCCCCCGCGTTTCCGGGCCCGGTCGGGTCGCCCCTCGCGATCCGTGGCGGGGGGCAGAGCACGGCCTGTGCCAAGCAGCGCGCGGCGGCGGGCCGCGCGCGCGTGAAGCGGCGGAGTGCGCGGCTAACTCGTCGATTTCGTAAACGGAATCCCGCGCGGGCTGCGAATCAGCTGCATGCGCGCGGGCGCAGCCGCGGGAGGCGCGGGCGGCAGGCGCCGCGCAAAAGCGTCGGAGCGCCGACGCTCGCACGGCGCGGGAGTTACGAAACCGTCAGCGGCGAGAGCTCACCCGTTCGGCGACGCGATGGCGCGAGCCGGAGAGCAGGAGCCGGAACGGCGAGGGGCGGCAGCGCACGCCGAACGCCTTCGCTCACTCTTCGGGCGAAAGCCCGTGCTTCTTGATCTTCTCGAGCAGCGTGGTGCGGTTCATCTCGAGCAGCTTCGCGGCCTGGTTCTTGTTCCAGCCTGTGTGCGCCAGCGCCTGCCGAATCAGGTCCGCCTCGAAGCGATCCACCGTCGTCGTGAGCGGCAAGCCCGCGGCCGGCAGGCGCGGCGCCGGGCTCGCGCTCACCGGCGCGACATCGCGCAGCGAAGCGGGCAGGTCGGCGAGGCCGATCGCGCCGCCACCCTTCAGCACGACCAGCCGCTCGATCGTGTTCTCGAGCTCGCGCACGTTGCCGGGCCAGTCGTGCGCGCACAGCCGCGCGAGCGTGTCGTGCTCGATCGAGCACGCCGCGACGCGCCGTTCCTCCTGCACCTTCTTGAGGAAGTGATTCACCAACAGCGGAATGTCGTCTTTGCGCGCGCGCAGCGGCGGCGTCTCGACCGGGATCACGTTGAGGCGGTAGAACAGATCCTCGCGGAAGCGCTTCTCGCGGATGGCCGTCTCGAGATCTTGGTTGGTCGCGGCGATCACGCGCACGTCGACGCGCTGGGTCTGCGAGGAGCCGACCGGCTCGAAGGTGCGATCCTGCAGCACGCGCAGCAGCTTGACCTGGAGCGTCGGGCTCATGTCGCCGATCTCGTCCAGGAAGATCGTGCCGCCGTGCGCGAGCGAGAAGCGGCCCTCGCGCGCGGCCACCGCGTTCGTGAACGCACCGCGCACGTGCCCGAATAGCTCGCTCTCGAGCAGCTCCTCGGGGATCGCGCCGCAGTTCACGGTCACGAACATGCGCTCGGCGCGGCTGCTGTTGAAGTGGACCGCGCGCGCTACGAGCTCCTTGCCGGTGCCGCTCTCGCCCGTGATCAGCACCGTGCTGTCGGTGTCCGCGACGCGTTCGACGAGCTCCAGCACGCGCGCCAGCGGCTCGCTCGCGCCGACGATCTGATCGAAGCGGTAGCGGCCCTGCAGCTGGCGATGCAGCAGCCGGTTCTCGTGCTTGAGGCGGCCATGCTCGATCGCCTGCGCAACCAGCTTGCGCAGCACGTCGTGCGAAGTTTGCTCCGTGCCCTTCTCGACGAACCAGTAGGCGCCGGCCTGGAG
>DATBRS010000222.1:0-5980 GCA_036560185.1 Myxococcota bacterium | reverse complement strand
GCGAACGCGGCGCCCGCGGCGCGCGAGGCCGCGCGGCGCGCACTGGCGGCGCACGGCGAGGCGAGCGCACGCGCTGCGGCGCTGGCATCCGCGCGCGCGGCCCTCGCGAGCGCGGCGCCGGAGCTGCGCGCGAGCGCGCGCGACGTACTCGCGCAGCTCGCGCCCGCGGAGGGCGTGAGCGCGCTGCTCGCGCTCGCCGCGGATGCGCCGCTCGTCGAGCGGCAGCGCGCCTGGGCGGCGCTCGCGCACGCGGGCGACGCGCGCGCGGAGGCGGAGCTGTCGCGTGCGCTCGATGCGCACGCCGCCGGCACGCTGGCCGCCGACGTGCAGCTCGACGTGCTCGAAGCCGCGCGCGCGCACGGCGGCGCTGCGCTCGCGGCGAAGCTCGCGGCGTACGAGTCCGCGTTGCCCGCGGACGACCTGGTGGCGCGCTACGCGTTCGCGCTCGCCGGCGGCGACGCTGCGCGCGGCGCCCGCGTGTTCGAGAGCGAGACCGCCGAGTGCATGCGCTGCCATGGCAGCGGCGGGCATGGCGCGGGCGCCGGCCCCGATCTCACCGGCGTCTCGAAGCGGCACGATGTGCGCGGCCTCTTGCAATCGGTGCTGCTGCCTCAGGCGCAGATCGCGGCGGGCTTCGGCTCGGTGGCGGTGACGCTGCGCGACGGCAGCGTCGTGAACGGGGTGCAAGTGAGCGAGAGCGCGAGCGAAGTGGTCGTCGACACGGGCGAAGGCGAGCCCCGCCGCATCGCGCTGCGCGACGTCGCGACGCGCACTCCGCCCGCGAGCGCCATGCCGCCGACCGCGCTCGGCCTCGCGCCGCGCGAGCTGCGCGACCTGATCGCACACCTGCAGACGCGCTGACGCGGCCCGCGTCGCGCACGAAATCGGAGGACTCCGCATGCATCCGACCATCCGCCCGCGCCGCGCGCTCGCCGCAGCGCTGCTCGCGCTCGGTACGCTCGCGTTCTCGGGCTGCGACGTGCTGCGCGCCTTTTTCCCGAGCCACGCGCACGACGCGGTTCCGCCCCAGCTGCCCGCGGACCTCGCGGCGCCCGCGCTGCTCGTGTTCAGCAAGACGAACGGCTTCCGGCACGTCGAGGCGATCCCGGCCGGCCTCGCGGCGATCGAGGAGATCGCGAAGCGGCGCGGCTGGTCGGTGTTCCACACCGAGAACGGCGCGGTCTTCAACGACGCGCAGCTCGCGAACTTCCAGGCGACAGTGTGGCACCAAGCGAGCGGCGACGTGCTCGACGAGACGCAGCGCGACGCGTTCCGGCGCTGGCTCGAAGCCGGGCACGGCTGGGTCGGCATCCACGGCGCCGGCGGCGATCGCGAGTACTTCTGGCCGTGGTACGTGAACGAGCTCGTTGGCGCGCAGTTCATCGGGCACACGCTCGAGCCGCAGTTCCAGACCGCGACCTGGCGCAACGAGAACCCGCTGCACCCCGCGGCCGCGAAGCTGCCTGAGAGCTGGCAGCACGAGGAGGAGATCTATTCGTTCGATCGCAACGTGCGGGAGTTCGCGGGCTACCTCGTGCTGGTGTCGGTGGACGAGAGCACGTATTCGCCGCGCGAGAAGCTGCTGTGGATGGACCGCGACCTCGCGATGAAGGGCGGAGACCATCCGATGGTTTGGCATCACTGCGTCGGGCGTGGGCGGGCGCTCTACTCGGCGCTCGGGCACCAGGCGAAGTCGTACGCGGAGCCGGAGATGAAGGAGATCCTCGAGGGGGCGATGGCTTGGGCGCTGCGCGTTGAGGGCGTGGGGTGCGAGTGAACAGGGCTTCGATGCGGGCAGCGCCGCACGCGGGGGGCGGGGGCTCGCTCCGCTCACCCGCTGGGCCGCGTTGAGGGATTGCCTTGCGGAGATTGGAGATGCCGCGCCGGGGCGAGTGTGCGCGCGGCCTGCGCCTGGGGTTCGCTCTGCGACCCCCGCCCCCCTCGCGCGGCTCTTGCTGGGGTCGAGGAGTGAGACTCGGCCGATCTGGGTTGCAATCGAACGCGTTCTTGGGGGAGGGCGGATTTGAGTCCGCATCGAGCGGACTCAAATCCGTTGGGATCCAAAGAGTGGGTGTTTGTTAGGAGGAGTCGCGATGAAGCTCGGCCTGATGCTCGGGTACTCGGGGGCGACGCTCGAGCTGCCCATGGAGGCGATTCAGCGGGCGGAGGCGCTCGGGTTTCATTCGGTGTGGACGGCGGAGGCGTATGGGTCGGACGCGACTTCGCCGCTCGCGTACATCGCGGCGCTGACGAAGCGCATCAAGCTCGGCACGGCGGTGATGCAGCTCGCGGGGCGCACGCCGGCGATGGCGGCGATGCAGGCGGCGACGATCGACGCGCTCGCCGGCGGCGATCGCTTCATCGCGGGCTTCGGCGTCTCGGGGCCGCAGATCGTCGAGGGCTGGTACGGCGAACCGTGGGGTCGCCCGTATCACCGCATCAAGGACTACGTCGCGATCGTCCGGAAGATCCTGGCGCGGAACGGGCCGGTCTCTCACGACGGACCGGAGATCCAGCTGCCCTACCGCGGGCCGGGCGCGCTCGGCATCGGCAAGCCGCTGCAGTCGATCCTGCACACGAACCCGCGCATCCCGATCTGGCTCGGCACCGGCACCGAGACGAACGTGAAGCTCACCGCCGAGATCGCCGACGGCTGGCTGCCGCTCTCGTTCGTACCGGGGATGATGAAGACCTATCAGTCCTGGCTCGAAGCGGGCTTCGCGCGCGCGGGCGGCGGCAAGAGCCTCGCGCGCTTCGAGATCATGCCGATGTGCTTCGTGCAGGTGACGGGCGACGTGCGCGCGGCGCTCCAGCGCATGAAGCAGCACACCGCGCTCTATGTCGGCGGCATGGGCCATCGCGACAAGAACTTCCACAACGACATGATGGTGCGGCGCGGCTACGGCGAGGCCGCGAAACGCATCCAGGAGCTCTACCTGTCGGGGCGCAAGGCCGAGGCCGTCGCGGCGGTGCCCGACGAGTACCTCGACGACGGCGCGCTGGTCGGGCCGCGCGCGCGCATCGCCGAGCGCTACGCGGAGTGGCGCGACTCCGGCGCGACCGGCCTGATCCTGAACGGCGCGAACGCGGAAGCGATGGAGCTGATGGCGGAGCTCACGCGGCGCTGAGCGCGAGCTCGCTGGCGTGCGCTCAGAGCGCCTTCGCGCGCGCCGCGAGCCAGCCGATCATGAGGCCGTACATGCCTTGGATCGCGCTCGCGACCTCGGCTTCCGGCGCGCCGGCGGGCGTGAACGTCGCGCGCCACTCGAGCTCGCAGCCCGCGCCGCTCGGCGTCACGCGCATCGTCGCGCGGTAGTCCGTGGCCGGGAACGGGACGTTCTGCGGGATCGTGTAGACGAGCGTGCGCGCCGCGGCGTCGACGGATTCGAGGCGCTCCTGGATCACTCGGTCCGGACCCGCGCTGATGTTGCGCGTCATGCCGGGGCCGCTGCCCTCGACGCGCACCGGAGTGCCGGCCGGCATCCAGCTCGTGTCGCCGAAGGCGGAGACCAGCCGCCACATCGCATCCGCCGGAACGTCCACCGCCTGCTTGACCATCGCGCTCGCCATCGCTCGCTCTCTCCTCGGGAAGGTCGCGCAGCGTATCATGCGAAGCCTTCCAGCTGGAGATGCGATGCGCGCGCTCGTGATCGGCGGCACCGGCCCGACGGGCCACTTCATCGTGAACGGCCTGCGCGCGCGCGGTTATCAGGTGACGATGCTGCACTCGGGGCGCCACGAGGTGCCGGAGATTCCCGGCGACGTCGAGCACGTGCACACGAATCCGTTCGACGAGACCGCGCTGCGCGGCGCGCTCGGCGACCGCGCGTTCGACGTGTGCGTCGCCACCTACGGCCGCCTGCGCATGACGGCCAAGGTGATGGCGGGCCGCTGTGGCCGCTTCCTCTCCGTGGGCGGAGCGCCCGCCTACCGCGGCTACATGAACGCCGACGTCTGGACGCCGATCGGCCTGCCCGTGCCGACGCGCGAGGACGCGCCCACCGTCGCGAGCGAGGCCGACGACGCGAAGGGCTTCCGCATCCGGCGCACCGAGGAAGCCGTGCTCGCGCTCCATCCGAACGCGGCGCACTTCCGATACCCGTACGTCTACGGCAAGTACCAGCTGCTGCCGCGCGAGTGGCTGATCGTGCGCCGCATCCTCGACGGCCGGCCGTTCATCGTGCTGCCCGATGACGGCCTCACGCTCTGTCACTACGGCTACGCGGAAAATCTCGCCCACGCGCTGCTGCTCGCGGTCGATCAGCCCGCGGCCTCGGCGGGGCAGATCTACAACTGCGGCGACGAGGAGGTGCTGACGCTGCGGCAAGTCGTCGAGATCGTGGCCGCCGCCTGCGGGCGCGCGCTCGAGATCGTGTCGATGCCGTGGGAGCTCGCGATCTGCGCGCGGCCGCTCGTGATGCAGCAGCGCAACACGCACCGCGTGCTCGATCTCACCAAGCTGCGCACGCAGCTCGGCTATCGCGACGTCGTGCCCGCGCGCGCGGCGCTCGCGCGCACGGCCCGCGAGCTGATGGCGAGCCCGCTCGCGCGCGGCGGCATGGAAGAGAAGAGCCTCACCGACCCGTTCGACTACGCCGCCGAGGACGCGCTCGTCGCCGGCTGGCGCCGGGCGCTGGCCGCGATCCCGCCGGTGAAGTGGGCGAACGAGCCGGGCTTCACGCTTTCGTACAGTGGCCCGGGCGGAAGGCCGCGCAGTGGGGAGTTCGAATGAGCAAGCGACGCGAAGCGGCGCGCGCCGCGAGGCGAAGTCGAGCGAAGTCGAACAGTGGCCTCAGTGACTCGTCGAGCCACGGCGCCGCGATTCGCGCATCCGGGGAGGAACGAAGTTGTCCATGACAGATCGCGGCCCGCTCGCGGGCGTGCGCGTCGTCGACCTGACGATCGCACTCTCAGGCCCGTGGGCGATCGGCCTGCTCGCCGATCAAGGCGCCGAAGTCATCAAGGTCGAGGCGCCGGGCATCGGCGACATCGGGCGCTGGGTGGGCGTGGCGCGCGGCGGCGTCTCGGCGATGGCGCAGTTCGCGAACCGCGGGAAGCGCGGGCTGTGCGTGAACCTGCAGACCGAGGACGGGCGCGAGATCGTGCGCGCGCTCGCGCGGCGCGCCGACGTGTTCGCCCAGAACTTTCGCCCCGGTGTCGTCGAACGGCTCGGGCTCGGCTACGACGAGCTGCGCCGCGACAACCCCGAGCTCGTCTATCTCTCGATCAGCGGCTTCGGCGAGCACGGGCCCTACGCCACGAAGAGCGCCTACGACCCGGTCGTACAGGCGTACGGCGGGCTCGCCGCGACGCAGGCCGGGCGCGACGGTCCGCCGCAGCTGATCCGGCACACCGCCGCGGACAAGATCAGCTCGCTCACCGCGGCGCAGGCCGTCACGGCGGCGCTGTTCGCGCGCGCGAGCGGACGGGGCGGGCAGCACGTGCGCGTGCCGATGCTCGACGCCGTCGTGAACTTCGTCTGGGCGGATGCCGCGGGCAACGAGGTGCTGCTCGACGCCGACCACTCGCAGCCCTCGAGCTTCTCGCGCGACCAGAAGCTGTGGCCGACGAAGGACGGCTTCGTGATCGCGGCGCCGACCGGCGACGAAGACGTCGCGCGCATCTGCCGCGCAGCGGGCGTGGAAGGCTACGACGACCCGCGCACCAAGCTGATGCAGCGGCGCGCGAACCCCGAGCCGTTCCAAGAATTGTTACGGCGCGTGCTCGAAGCCGTGTCGCAGCTCACCACGGCCGAGGCGATGGCGCGCTTCGATCGCGAGAAGGCGCCCGCCGGCGCGGTGATCGGGCCCGACGCGCTGCACCTCGATCCGCACGTCGCGGCGACCGGCCTGCTCGAAGAGAGCGTGCACCCCACTGCTGGCCGGCTGCGCCAGCCGCGCCCGGCCGCGCGCTTCGAGCGCACGCCCGCGCGCATCGGCGCGCCGGCGCCGACGCTCGGCCAGCACACCGACGAGATCCT
>DATBRS010000221.1:0-6754 GCA_036560185.1 Myxococcota bacterium | reverse complement strand
TAGGCGCCGACCGCGTCGCAGAAGGCGACGTCGTCGGCGCCGGACTCGAGGTTGAACCAGTTGAACAGGAGATCCATGCCGCCGACGCTAGACGCGCGGGACGCGCGTACACACCCGCCACGTCGCCGGCGCCGCAGCGAGCGGAGCCGGACAAGCGCCAGACACGCTGGTCGCGCGGGGCGCGGCGTGACAGCATCGGCGCGGGCGAGACCGGGCGCCCGCCGGAGGACGACGCCATGAGCGCGACGCTGCAGCGGTTTTCGGTGAGCGATTCCCTCGACGCGATCGAGCAGGCGCTGAAGGACGACGGCGGCGTGGTCGTCACCGGCTTCCTCGCGCCCGGCGTCGTGGCGCGCATTCGCGCCGAGGTGGATACCGCGCGCAGGGCGGCGGACCCCGGCATGAAGCATCTGAATCCTGCGATTCAGTTCTTCTACGGCGACAAGACGCGCCACGTGAACGGCATGGTCGCGCACTCGCGCACGTTCGCGACCGAGGTGCTGGTCCATCCGGTGTTCCTGGGAATCTGCGATCGCGTGCTGCTGCCCTCGTGCGCGCGTTATCAGCTCAACCTCGGGCACCTGATCGACCGGGGCCCCGGCGCCGAGGCGCAGCTGCTGCATCGCGACGAAGACGTCTGGGTGCACGTGCCGCGTCCGCACGGCGAGCTGCAGCTCGCCTCGATGATCGCGCTCGAGGATTTCCGCGTGGACAACGGCGCGACGCGGCTCGTGCCCGGCAGCCAGCGCTGGCCGCGCGCGCGCAAGCCCGAGCCGCACGAGATCGCCGACGCCGTCATGCCCGCCGGCAGCGCGGTGATCTATCTCGGCTCGACGAGTCACGGCGCCGGCACCAACTCGACCCCGAGCGAGTGGCGGCCCGGGCTGCACATCTCGTACACGCTCGGCTGGCTGCGCACCGAGGAGAACAACTACCTCGCCGTGCCGCCCGAGCTCGCGCGCACCCTGCCGCGCGCGGCGCAGGAGGTGCTCGGCTATGCGGTGCACGACGCGATCTCGAGCGCCGGCGGCTACCTCGGCATGCTGGGCCTAAGAGATCCGGTCGACCTAATGAGCGAGGGTAAGCTCTGAGACGTGATGCCGGCCGCGCCGCGCCCCGTCGTGCCGGAAGGAGGTTCGCCGCCATGAACAAGCTCGAGCTGGGTTCGCTCTCCGGGCCGCTCGCACCGCCGTACACGGGCGCTTGGCGAGTGAGCCTCACCGATCCCGCGCGCAGCGTGATGACCGACTTCAACGAGCACGGCATCGTGAGCGTGCGTGCGGATCAGCCGATCGACGCGGCGCTCGAGCACATGCGCCACGCCGGCGTGCGCTCCGCTTTCGTGCTCGACGAGCCGCGCGAGCGCGTGCTGGGCCTCGTCACTGCCTACGACATCATGGGCGAGAAGCCGCTGCGCTACGCGCAGGAGACGTCCGTTGCGCGCGACGACGTGCTCGTGCGGCACCTGATGGAGTCGACGGTGGATTGGAGCGTGCTGCGCTTCGCGGACGTCGAGCGCGCGACCGTCGCGGCGGTGCTCGACGCGTTCAAGCGCCACGGCCGCACGCATCTCCCGGTGGTCGCCGACGAGGGCGGGCGAGAGCGGCTGCGCGGCGTGTTCTCGTCGGCGAAGCTGCTGCGGCTCACGGCGGCGAGCCGCAGCGAGCGGGGGGCGCGCTGACCGCGCCGCCCCCAGCCCGCGGCCTCACAGTGAATCGAGGAACGCCAGCAGTTGGCGTTGCTGCGAGGGCGTGAGCCGCTCGAAGCGAATGCGCACCGGGGTCGCCTGTCCGCCGTGGCGCGTGATCGCGTCGACGCGCGTGAACGAGAGCCCGTCGTGCATCAGGCGGTTGCGCGTGCGCAGGCCCCAGAGCGGCGCGGTGCGGATCTGGTTCGCGGTCGCCGCGTAGCTCGGTCCCGGCAGCACCGGAATGCCGTCGCCGGTGCCGACGTCGTGCAGCAGGAAGTCGCTGTACGGGTGAATCATCTTGTCGCCGAGCGCGGCGGGCACCACGAACGCGCCGCCGTTGATCGGCGTCCCCGCCGGCGCGGTGACGATCGCCGCGACGTGACAGCCCTCGCAGCCGATCTGTTGGAACCACTGCTCGCCGGCGCGCGAGTCGGAGCTCTCGGCGCCTCGCGCCGGGGCCTTCGTCGAACGCATGAAGTCGGCGAACGCAATCAGGTCGACGCCGTCATCCTCTGGATCCGCGACGTCGTCGTAGCCGGACCCGACGCCGACGAACACGCCGCTCGAGGTGTTCTCGTCGGGCAGCAGCGGCGAGGTGATGCCCATCTCGTTGAGATAGGCGTCGGCGGCGAAAGAGTGCAGGCTCGCGTGCTGGCTCTTCCAGCCGAAGCGCCCGATGCGGAGCTGACCGTTGGCCTCGAGCACGGGCACCGCGACCGCGGTGCCGCGCAGCCCGAACGGCTGGCCGTTGCGCAGCGCCTGCAGCGTCGAGTTGGAGATCGCCTCCACGAAGCCGGCGCCGAGCGTGTTCGTCGAGATGCGCAGCGTGCGCACAGAATCCTGGATGGCGACGCGCTCGACGATGTCGGGATGGGTCGCGCGCGAGTGGATCAGCGAGCCGCCGAGCGACTCGAAGAACACGCCCCTCGCGATTCGCCCGGTGCGATGCTCGGCCACTTGGCTGTTGCCGCCGGTCACCACGTTTTGATGGCACTCCCTGCAGCTCTGAGCGTTGAAGGTGGGGCCAAGGCCGTCGTCGACGGTCTCCGCCTCCTCGAAGATGAAGCGGTCGTCGTTGAAGGAGCTGAGCGGCGAGACGTTGCCTTCGTCGATGCCCTCGAACGGCGGGCCCTGGGGCAGGTAACCATTCGTGAGATTGTCGAAGCCCGTCGGCGCCTCACTCGGAGCCGGCGCGGTCGCGGTTGCTGTGCGTCGCGCCGCCGAGAGTGCGCCGTCCTCGCTCTGCACGCTGCCCCTCGTGCGGAACCGGTCGTGTTGTTGGGCGTTCGCAGCGCTGGCGCCGAGCAGCGCAGCGAGCAGGGGCGCTGCAGTGATTAGGGAGAGCTCGAGTCGTCGAGATGCGGAGTCGCGCATGATGATCCTCCAGGGTGCGAGGAGCATGGGTTGTGCGCGCGCGCGGCGCCGTGCTTCGAGTCACTGCGGGCGCGTGCATCCGTCACGTGTCGCGTGTGACACGCCGCACGCGACTCCGGGGCATAACAACCGAACGCGGGTGTTCCGCGCGCCTCAGCGCTCGCGCGTGCGGAGCTGCTCTGCCTTCCAGCGCATCGCCATCAGAATGCGGCTGCGCCCCGACGGATGGTCGAACATCAGCGCCTCTTCGAGCGGGCCGGGCGCGAGCTTGCGATAGGCGCCCAGCTTCAGCGCGGCGGTCGCGAAGCCGTCGGGCTCGCGCGCGGCGTTGAGGCCGAACAGGTCCGCGTGCGCCTCGTTCACGCGGATGATCGTGTTCTGTACCGGCGTCGTCAGGAGCAGATAGACGGCGAATGCCGCGTACAGGACCGGCAGGCCGGCGGGATCCGTGAGGTCGCGCACACCCCAGCGCGCGCCGAAGCGGCGCTGTAGCGCCGCGAACACGCGATCCGCGAAGAGGAAACCGACCCCCAACAACAGGCCGAGCTGGAGCAACAGCGTGAACACGTGCCCGAGCGCGTAGTGCCCGATTTCGTGGCCGAGGATCGCCAGGGTCTCCGCCGGTGTGCACTGCGCGAGCAGGTTGTCGTTGAGCGCGATGCGGGCCGTCCCGAACAGGCCGGCCACGTTCGCGGAGATGCGCGTCGTCTGGCGCGAGGCGTCGACCAAGAGCACGTCGCCGCTCGGCACGCCGTTCGCGCGCGCCAGCGAGAGGATGTCGTCGCGGAGCGGACCCGCGGGCAGCGACGTGTAGTCGTTGAAGAGCGGCTCGATGTAGACCGGCGCGATCGCGATCGCGAATGCGGCGAGCGCGATCGCGAGCGCGCCGCCCCACGCCCACCAGACGCGGCCGGCGCGCCGGATCAGCGCGTAGAAGAGCGCGAGCGCGGGAGAGAGCAGCACGACGTTCACGCCGAGCGAGACTCCCGCTTCCGCCAGCCACGCGCCGAAGCGCTGCGTCGCGAACCCGTACTGGTGCTCGCGCACGAAGCTCGCGTAGACCTCGAAGGGCAGCTCGAGCAGCGTGATCGCGACGACGAACAGCGCTGCGAACACGAGGGACGCGAGCCACGCGCGCCGTGCGACGCGTTCGGCGAGCGCGCGCATGCGCGCGGCGATGCCGAAGTGAAGCAGTGCCCATGCCGCGCCGACCGAGACGAGCGTGCTCCACAGGACGAGCCAGTAGCCGCCCTCGAAGTACGCATCGGAGCGCGCGGCGACTTCGGGCGGGACCGACGCGAGCAGCGCTTCGGTAGCGGCGACGGGATCGAAGGCAGCGGGCACCGGCACTTCCTCTCCGGCTTGCAGTCGCCCGTCAGCCCAGCACCGCCTCGATCAGCCGCGGCCCAGGTTCCGCGAACGCGCGCTTCAGCGCGTCCACCAGTTCGCTGTCTCTCGCCACGCTGACACCGGGCACACCGAAGCCTCGCGCGAGGCTCACCCAGTCGATCACCGGCCGCGACAAGTCGGTGAGGTCTCGCGCCTTCGGTCCGGGCTCGGCGACGCCCGCGCGCGCGAGCTCCGCTTGGAGGATGCGGTACTTGCGGTTCGCGCAGACGACGACGGTCACGTTCGCGCTCTCGCGCGCCATCGACCACAGCGCCTGCAGCGTGTAGAGCCCGCTGCCATCGGCCTGGAACGCGATCACGCGGCGCTCCGGGCAGGCGATCGCGGCGCCGAGCGCGTTGGGCAGACCCTGACCGATCGCGCCGCCGCTGAGGCTCAGCATGGTGTGCGGCGCCGCGTTCGGCGCGAACGTCGCGTTCCACGGCAGGCCGCTCGTCGCCGCCTCGTTCACGACGATCGCGTGCTCCGGCTGCAGCGACGCGAGCGCGCGCCCCAAGTTGTTGAGGTCGAGCTTGGCGCCGCTCGGCGCGAAGGCCTCGGCCTTGCGCTCCGGCGACTCGAGGCGAGCCGCGGCCCCGAGCTCATCCGCGAGCGCCTCGAGCGCAGCGGTCGCGTCGCTGCCGGCGTCGGGATCGGCGAGGGCGACCAGCGCCGCATCCGGTGGCGCGAGCCGCGACGCCTCGTTCGGGTAGCCGAAGAAGCCGACCGGCTCGCGTGCGCCTGCCAGCACGATCGCGCGCGCGCCCGCGAGCGCCGCGCGGCCTTGGTCCGGGAAATACGGCAGGCCGGCGAAGCTCGGCAACGGCCGGCCGCGCTCCATGCGCGCGGGGAAGGTCTCGACCAGCACGCTCGCGCCGCTCGCGGCCGCGACGCGCGCCGCTGCGCGCAAGCCGCGCTCGCCGAGCGCGTCGCCGCCGAGCAACAGGAAGCCCCCGCCGGCGCGCAGCACCCGCGCGGCCTCGCGCACGCGTTCCGGCGAAGCGCTCGGCACCGGCGCGCGCTTCGCCGGCGTGAGCGCCGCGGGCGCCGCGTTCCACTGGCAGTCGGCCGGAAGGATCAGGGACGCGATGCGCGCCGGATGCGAGAGCGCCGCGGCGACCGACGCAGCGCTCGCCTCGGCCATTTCGCCGGCGCTCTTCACGCTGCGCGTCCAGCCCGACCACTCGGTGAGCAGGGAGATCTGCGAGGTGAGCGGCGCGTCGTACGCGAGGTGGCCCGTGGTCTGGTCGCCAATCCAATTGATGAGCGGCACGCGCGCGCGCCGGGCGTTGTGCAGGTTCGCGAGCCCGTTGGCGAAGCCCGGACCGAGGTGCAGCAGCGTCGCCGCCGGCCTCCCCGTCATGCGCGCATAGCCGTCGGCAGCGCCGCTGCAGACGCCCTCGAAGAGGCCGAGCACCGCGCGCACGCCGGGCGTCTTGTCGAGCGCCGCCACCAGCGGCATCTCGGTGGTGCCCGGGTTCGCGAAGCACACCTCGACTCCGCCGCGCCGCGCCGTTTCGATCAGCGCCTCTGCACCGTTCATCGCGCTCTCCTCGAGGGGCCCGCAGCATCGCCTAACTGGGCGCCGAGCGGCGTGGGAATGCCGGTTTCCACGCGCGAAAACCCCTGGAGGACCGGAAGTGAGGCCCCTATCGTGCCGCCCGCCGCGACCGGGCAGGTGCCAGCCGGCTCGCTCGCAGCTCGGAGCCCGCACGGCCGTCATTGCGCCGCGTGCGGCTTCGCACTCGGCCCCCGTTCCTCGAAGACTGCTCAGGAGATGTCATGCAGGTCGACGTGATTGCCTTGATTGCCAGCGTGCTCGCGGTCGGCGCCGCTGGGTTCTGGTACCGCGCCGTGCTCGCGGCACCGACTTCCACGGACAAGGCCAATGAGATCGCGGCCGCCATCCGCGCCGGCGCCGAGGCGTTCCTGAGTCGCCAGTACCGCACCGTCGCGATGGTGGGCGTCCCGATTCTGGTGCTGATCGTGGTGGCCCTCGGCAAGTGGTACGCCGTCGGCTTCGTGGTCGGCGCGCTCGCGAGCGCAGCGGCCGGCTTCATCGGCATGAACGTCTCGGTGCGCGCGAACGTGCGCGTCGCCAAGGCCGCCAGCAGCGGCTTCGGGCCGGCCTTCGACCTCAGCTTCAAGGGCGGCGCCGTCACTGGCATGATGGTGGTCGGGGCGGGCCTGCTCTCGATCACGGCGCTCGTGATGTTCGCGCCGGACGCACTCGAGAAGACGCATGCGCTGATCGGCCTCGCGTTCGGCGGCTCGCTGATCTCCGTGTTCGCGCGCCTCGGCGGC
>DATBRS010000220.1:0-15273 GCA_036560185.1 Myxococcota bacterium | reverse complement strand
GGACATTTCGTGAAGAAATGTCTTATCCGCCGCCGCTCCAGAAAACGTTGTGAAGCGGATGATGCGCCGGGCTGCGCTCGGTTGTCAAACGTCTTTTCAGAAATCTCTCAGGCACCGACACTTTTTCGTGTGGCCCGCGCGCTGCGCCGCTGGCTCGGGCGCGCCTCGAGCGGCGGGCCGCGCGGGCGGACGCCCGGCTGTCGCACGGGGAGAAAACGCCGCAACTCCGCTGGTTTCGGCCACTGCGCGCGGGTAAGGTCCGCGGCGAAATGGCGCGCCGCTTCCACATCCGCAGCTACGGCTGCCAGATGAACGCCCACGACTCGGAAAAGGTCGCGAACCTGCTTCACCACGCGGGTTTCGAGCGGGCCGCGAGCGAGCCGGAAGCGGATCTGGTGGTCGTGAACACTTGCTCCATCCGCGAGAAAGCCGAGCACAGGCTGTACACCGACCTCGGCCTGCTGCGGCTCTGGAAGGCCGAGCGGCCCGGCCGCCTGATCGGCGTCGGCGGCTGCGTCGCCCAGCAGGAGGGGGATGCTCTACTGCGCCGCTACCCGCAGATCGATTTCGCGTTCGGCACCCACAACCTGCGCTGGGTGCCCGAAATGGTCGCGGCTGCCGAGCGCGGCGAGCGGGAGGCGCGTTTCGCGGACGACCTCAGCCTCGCGCGCTTCGATCTCCCCCAGCGCCACCCCGGCTTCGACTCCGAAACGCCCGGCCGGGCCTGGCTCACGGTGATGGAGGGCTGCGATCTCTTCTGCGCGTTCTGCATCGTGCCGACCACGCGCGGCCGGGAGATCTCGCGGCCGGCGAGAGCGGTGCTCGCGGAAGCCCGCGCGCTCGCGGGCGCCGGCGTCCGCGAGCTCACGCTGCTCGGCCAGACCGTGAATGCCTACGGGCGGCACGACGTCCGGCGCGGCCGCACCGCCACCGCGGGCACGCTCGCGTTCCCCGAGCTGCTCCGCGCACTGGCCGAGATCCCGGGCATCGAGCGCCTCCGCTACACGAGCCCGCACCCGATGTTCTTCGACGAGGCGCTGGTTCGCGCCCACGCCCAGCTGCCGCAGCTGTGCCCGCACGTCCACCTTCCGGTGCAAAGCGGCTCGGATCGCATGCTCGAGGCGATGCGGCGCCGCTACACGGTCGCCGAATACCTCGGCATCGTGGCGTCTCTGCGCCGCGCGCGGCCCGATCTCGCGCTCACGAGCGACTTCATCGTCGGCCACCCCGGGGAGACGCGCGCCGATTTCGAGGCCACGTTGGCGCTGATCCGCGAGGTGGGCTTCGTCGACAGCTTCTCGTTCAAGTACTCGCCCCGGCCCGGGACCGCGTCGGCGCAGCTCGCGGAGACGGTCTCGGCGGAGGAGTCGCAGGCGCGGCTCGCGGAGCTCCAGGAGCTGCAGCGCGATCTCACCTTCGCCGCGCACCGCGCACGGGTCGGGCAGCGCGTCCGGGTGCTCGTGGAGGGAGCGAGCCGCCGCGGCTCGGCCGGCCCGGATGGCCTCCCGCTCCAGGGACGCGATCCCCAGCACCGCGTCGTCAATTTCCGCGCGCCGGCAGCGTTCGCTCCGCGTCCGGGCTCGCTGGTCGAGCTCGAAATCGTCGAGGCCACCCCCCACTCGCTAATCGGATCCATGCTGGGCGAGCGCCTTCCCGTGAATCGTCCGCGCCGCGCCGCCGATGAGACGGCGCGGCCGGCGGCATGAGGTCGGCGCGGCGCCGCGAGCGCCGCACATCCAACTGCGGGGAGGGGACGCTGTGAGTCAGGGCCGAATCCTGGCGGTCGACGACCAGCTCTACTTCCGCGTCTACCTCGAGGATCTGCTGCGCGAGGCGGGCTTCGACCCCGTCACTTGCTCGACCGGCGCGGAAGCGCTCGCCGCGCTGGAGAGCGGCGGCTTCGAGGTCGTGATCACGGATCTGGTGATGCCCGGCATGGACGGCAGCGAGCTCGTGCAGCGCGTGAAGGAGCGCTGGCCGAAGCAGGAGATCATCGTCGTCACGAGCCTCGGCGACGTGAAGACCGCGGTCGACGCGATGAAGCTCGGCGCGACCGACTACCTGCTAAAGCCGCTCGACCGCGTCGCGCTGCTGCGCAGCCTCTCCTCGATCCGCGAGCGCCGGCGCATGCGCGAGGAGAATCGGCGCCTCACCACCGAGAACCTCGATCACCTGAGCGTGTTCGCGCAGTACGAGCGGATCCTCGCGCTGTTCGCCGCGCAGTCGCTCGAGCAGCTCGCCGATCGCGTCGTCGAGATGCTCTGCCTCGAGACCAACGCGCACGGCGGCGTGGCGTGGATCGGCCGCCCGGACGCGCCGAGCCGCCTGCGGCTCGTGGGCGTGAGCGGCCTCGTGCGCGTCGAAGGCGAGCGCAACGAGCTGCACGCCGAACGCCTGCCGCGCGAGCTCGCAGCGCTCGCGCTGCCGGGCGCGCGGCCGCTGTGCGGCGCGCCGGGCAGCGGCGGCAACGAGCGCGCGTGCCTCTACGTACCGCTCGCGCGCGCCGGCAAGCTGCTCGGCTTCGTGCGGCTGACGGACAAGCTCGACGGCAGCGAGTTCGGCGAAGCCGACATCGCGCTCACGGAGCGCCTCGGCGCTTTCGCCTCCCAGGCGCTCGCCAACGCGTTCGCCGTGCGCGCGCTCGAGCGCCGCTCGTTCCGCGATCCGATCACGCGCGCCTACACGAAGGCCTACCTCGACGACATCGCGGAGCACGAGACCCAGAAATCGCGGCGCTTCTCGCGCAGCTTCTCGCTCGTGCGGATCGAGATCGACCAGTTCGACTCGGCCTGGGAAGGCCGCTCGCCCGCCGAGGTCGAAGCGATTCAGCAAGCGGCGGTCGGGGCGCTGTCGCGCGGCCTGCGCGCCGCCGACATCCTCGCGATCGAGAGCGATGGACGGTACTTCGCGCTGCTGCCGGAGACCGACGGCATCGGCGCTGCGGTGAGCAAGCGCCGCCTGCGCGCCGCGCTCGAGCGCTGCGACGAGCTGCGCGCGATGCCGGCGGCGCCGACGGTCCTCGCCGCGGCCGCGACGTTCCCCACGGACGGCGCGA
This sequence comes from Myxococcota bacterium, assembly GCA_036560185.1. Taxonomy (GTDB): domain Bacteria; phylum Myxococcota_A; class UBA9160; order UBA9160; family UBA6930; genus VGRF01. Next base: position 12,218 of record DATBRS010000220.1, on the reverse strand, counting down.
GCGTCGACGCGCTGAGCGAGACGCTCGCCGCGCGCATCGCCGACGACCGCGCGAGCTTCCTGCGCGCGCACGAGCTCGAGCACGCGCCGTTCCGCGGGCTCGTCGACGCGCTGCTCGCGGAGGCGCCGACCGCGAACGGCGCGTTCGCCGACCAGGTCGCGTCGTTCTTGATCGGCGAGGTCGCCCGGCGACCCGAGGAGCGCGGGCTGCTCTTCGTCGGCCCGGGCGGCGCGCTGCGTCCCTCGCTGCGCCAAGCCCTCGAGCGCCTGCGCGGCGTCGCGCCGAAGACCGAGGTGGTGTGCGTCGCCGATCGCAGCGAGGACGCCCCGCAAGGCTTGCCGGTGACGTGGGTCTCGCCGCTGCGCGCCGGAACCGAGGCGCCGTTCCTGCTCTACTTCGGCGAACGTCCCGCCTACGCGCTGGTGCGCGAGCCGGGGAGCGACGCCGGCGAGGCCTCGCTGTATCACACGGCCGATCGCGTGCTGGTGGAGCACCTCACGTTCCAGCTCGGCCGCGATCTGGGGATCCCGATCGGTGGATGACGCAATCCTGATCGCCGATGCCGATCGCGAGCGCGCGAGGCGCGTCGCGCAGCCGCTGGTCGAGCGCGGTCTCGGCGTGGCGTTCGCCCTGCACGGCGCCGCAGCGCTCGAGGCCGCCCTCGGCGACCTGCCGAGCGCGATGATCCTGCGCGAGGCGCTGCCGCTGATCGACGCCATGCGCCTCGCCGAGATCCTGCGCGCGAACCCGCGCACGCGCGGCATCCGGCTGATCTACGCGGGCGCCGACGCGAGCGTGCGGCGCGCGCAGTTCGACGACGTGGTGAACGGCGAACCGGCGGCGGTCGCGGCCTGCGCGCTCGCGCTGCTCGGCAAGCGCGAACGGCAGGAGTCCGTCGAGAAGGCCACCGCGAGCGCCAGCACGGTCGAGGGCGATCTCGCGCAGATTCCCCTCGTCGACGTACTGCAGCTGCTGCATCAGAACGCGCGCACGGGCCGGCTCACGGTGAGCCACGGTGATGGCGCGCAAGCGCGCGACCGCGGCGAGATCTGGCTGCGCGAGGGCAACGTGATGCAGGCGGCGGTCGCGCCGCGGGCGCAGGACGAGAAGGCGCTCTACCGCATGCTCGGCTGGCGCGATGGATCCTTCGGGTTCGCGCCCAGCTCGGAGATGCGCGCCGCGCGCATGCAGGCGCCGACCCGCGCGCTACTGCTCGAAGGGGTGCGCCAGCTCGACGAGACGAACCGCCTCTCCCGCGGGCTTCCGCCCGAGACGGCGCACGTTGCGCTGGCGCTGCCGCGCAACCAGCTCCCGAACGTCGTGCACCCGGTGGCGCAGGAAGTGCTGCTGCTGCTCGACGTGTACGAGGACGTGCGCTCGATCGTCGACCACTGCACGCACTCGGACTATCAGGTGCTCCGCACGCTCCAGACCCTGATCGACCGCGGCATCGTGCGGCAGCGCCGCGACCGTGAGCGGCGCCCGACCGCGTCCGGCGTGGCGCTCTTCGACGCCGCGCAAGCGAAGCGACTGCGCGAGTGGATCGAGGCCGGGCGCCCGCGCCGCGGCGCGCTGCCGCCCGCAAAGCTGCTGCTCGCCTCGGCCGACCCCGAGGCGACGCGCGACCTGATCCGCGTGTTCGAGCTGCTGCCCGGGGTCGAGCGCATCGCTCCCGAGGGCGCCGCGCCGCTCGCGAGCGGCGATCTCCGGCCGCTCGCTCGCCTCAGCGTGGCGGAGGGCCTGGCGATCGAGCTCGTACACGTTCCCGCGAGCCCCCTGTACGCGCCGGTTTGGCCGATCGCCGCCCACGGGGCGCTCGGCTTGCTGCTGCTGCACGTCGCGCCGGTGAACGAATCCGAGGCGCGGCTGCGCGCGCTGGCGGAGGCGTTCCAGCGCATGCCAGACCCCCGCACCTTCCACGTGCTGCTGCTGCGCAAGGGCGAGCGCGTCGTGCCAGAAGAAATCCAGGAGAAGCTCACGATGCTGGCCAACGCGTCGCTGTTCCTGCTGCACCTCGACGGCGAGCGCGACCCCGCGCCGCTGCTGCGCACGATGTTCGCGCGGGTGCTGCCGTGAGCGCAGCGGAGCTCGGGCAAGCGGGGCTCTTCAGCGACCTCGGCCCGAGCGAGCTCGCCTTGCTCGCGAGCGTCGCAGACGCGCAGGCGCTGCGAGCGGGCGAGCTGCTGTGCCTCGAGGGCAGCGAGGCGGACGGTGCGATCGTGCTGCTCGAGGGCGCGCTCGAGTGCACGCGCGAGGGAGCGGGCGAGCTCGGCCGGATCGAGGCGCCGGCGCTGCTCGGCATGGCTTCGCTCGCGTTCAACGGCAACCGCGAGGCCACCCTCAAGGCGGTGGGGGCGGCGCGCGTGCTGCTGCTCACGCGCAACGGCTTCCACCGCTTCTCGCAGGACGCGCCGAGCGCGGCGCTGCGCGTGCTCGAGAGCGTGGTGCGCGATCTCGCGCTCGCGCTGCAGGGCTCGATCGCCGCACTTTTGCCGCCGCGCGGTTGACCGTCGCTGAGCCCCTTCGTAAGATCGCGCGCCATTCCGGGGCGCGGGCGAGACTTCTCCTCTCGGGCGTGGTCTATCTCGACGCCGGCTGAACGGGGAGGCGCGATGGACGAGAGCCGAATCCGAGAAGCGCTCACCTTCGACGACGTCCTGCTCGTCCCCGGCGCGTCGGACGTGCTGCCGCGAGACGTCTCCCTAACAACTCAGCTGACGCGCGAGATCGAGCTGGCGATGCCGATCGTGTCCGCGGCGATGGACACGGTGACGGAGCACGCGACGGCGATCTGTCTCGCGCAGCACGGCGGCATCGGCATCATTCACCGCAATCTCTCCGTCGACGCGCAGGCCAAGGAAGTCGACACGGTCAAGCGCTCCGAGTCGGGCATGATCGTCGACCCGATCACGCTCCCGCCGGATCGCAGCATCCGCGACGCGATGGACGTGATGGCGCGCTACAAGATCTCTGGCGTGCCGATCGTGCAGGGCGGCAAGGCCGTCGGCATCCTCACCAACCGCGATCTGCGCTTCGTCAAGGACGCGAGCCGCGCGATCTCGAGCGTGATGACCAAGGAGGCGCTCGTCACGGTGCCGCCCGGCACCACGATGGAGCGCGCCAAGGAACTGCTGCACGAGCACCGCATCGAGAAGCTGCTCGTGGTGGACGCGAGTGGCTCGCTGCGCGGCCTGATCACGATCAAGGACATCGAGAAGAGCGAGAAGTTCCCGAGCGCTTCGAAGGACGCGCGCGGCCGGCTGCGCTGCGGCGCGGCGGTGGGCGCCGGGCCTGACACCGCGGAGCGCGCTCAGGCGCTGGTGAACGCGGGCGTCGACGTGATCGTGGTGGACACCGCGCACGGGCACTCGGCCGGCGTGCTCGAGACCGTGCTCGCACTGCGCCGCGCGTTCCCCGAGCTGCCGATCATCGGCGGCAACGTCGCGACCGCCGAGGGCACCGAGGCGCTCGTGAAGGCGGGCGTCTCCGCGGTGAAGGTGGGCGTCGGCCCCGGCTCGATCTGCACCACGCGCGTGGTCGCGGGCGTCGGCGTGCCGCAGCTCACCGCGGTGATGGACGCGGCCAAGACCGCGGCGCGCTTCGGCGTGCCCGTGATCGCGGACGGCGGCATCAAGTTCTCCGGCGACGTGGTGAAGGCGCTCGCGGGCGGCGCGGGCTGCGTGATGGTCGGCTCGCTGTTCGCGGGCACCGACGAGTCGCCGGGCGAGGTCGTGCTGTATCAGGGGCGCTCGTACAAGGTCTACCGCGGCATGGGCTCGCTCGGCGCGATGGCCGACGGGAGCAAGGACCGATACTTCCAGGGCGACGTCGAGGACAACCGCAAGCTCGTGCCCGAGGGCATCGAGGGCCGAGTGCCGTACCGCGGCAGTCTGTCGAGCAGCATCCACCAGCTGATCGGCGGCCTGCGCTCCGGCATGGGCTATTGCGGCGCGGCGACGCTCGCGGACCTGCGCTCGAAGGCGCGCTTCGTACGCATCTCTCAGGCCGGGCTCGTCGAGAGCCACGTCCACGACGTGATCATCACCAAGGAGGCGCCGAACTACAGGATTGACTAGAGGCGGCGGGGCGGGCTCGAGCATGCGAAGCCCGGTCGCCGCGTGATTGCGAGGAGAGCGGATGCAGCGGGCGAGGCTGCGCCTCGCAGCTGATCCGCTGGACGCGTCGCTCGCTCGTCGGGGCGAATCAACATGAAAGCGAACATGACCGCAGACGCCCCCGCCGATCGCATCCTGATCCTCGACTTCGGCGCGCAGTACAGCCAGTTGATCGCGCGCCGCATCCGCGAGCAGCGCGTCTACTGCGAGATCCAGCCCTCGAGCTGGCCTCTCGAGAAGATTCGCGCCTACGCACCGCGCGGGATCGTGCTCTCGGGCGGACCCTCGAGCGTCTACGCGGAGGGCGCGCCGAGCGTCGACCGCGGCATCTACGCGCTCGGCGTGCCGGTGCTCGGCATTTGCTACGGGCAGCAGCTGATGGCGCATCAGCTCGGCGGCGTGGTCGAGAAGTCCGAGGCGCGCGAGTACGGGCGCGCGGCGCTGCATGTCGAGAAGCCCCACGCCATCTTCGCGCAGCTCGGCGACGCGGATCGCAACGTCTGGATGAGCCACGGTGACCGCGTGCTGCGCCTGCCCGAGGGCTTCGAGGTGATCGCGACCAGCGCGAACTCGCCGTTCGCGGCGGTCGCCCATCGCACACTGCCCCTGGTCGGCGTGCAGTTCCATCCCGAGGTGCTGCACACCGAGGGCGGCGACGTGCTGCTGCGCAACTTCGCGCTCGGCATGTGCGGCTGCCGGCCCGAGTGGACGGTCGAGGCGTTCGTCGACGCCGCCGTGCAGCGCGTGCGCGAGCAGGTCGGGTCGCGGCGCGCGATCTGCGGGCTCTCGGGTGGCGTCGATTCCTCGGTGGCGGCCGCGCTCGTGCACCGCGCGATCGGCGATCAGCTGACCTGCATCTTCGTCGACCACGGCTTGCTACGGGAAGGCGAGCGCGGCGAGGTGGAGCGCACGTTCCGCGAGCACTTGCACGTGAAGCTGGTGACGGTCGACGCCAGCGAGCGCTTCCTCGGCGCGCTCGCGGGTGTGACCGATCCGGAGCAGAAGCGGCGCATCATCGGCCACCTCTTCATCGAGGTGTTCGAGGCCGAGGCCGCGCGGCTCGGCGGCGCGGATTTCCTGGTGCAGGGCACGCTCTATCCCGACGTGATCGAGAGCGTCTCGGTGCGCGGCCCGTCGGCCACGATCAAGACGCACCACAACGTGGGCGGGCTGCCGGACCGCATGCGGCTCGCGCTGGTCGAGCCGCTGCGCGAGCTGTTCAAGGACGAGGTGCGCGCCGCGGGCCGGCAGATCGGCCTGCCGCCCGTGATGGTCGGGCGCCACCCGTTCCCCGGGCCCGGCCTCGCGATCCGCGTCATCGGCGACGTCACGCGCGAGCGCCTTGCGATCCTGCGCCGCGCCGACGCGATCCTGATCGAGGAGATTCGAAGCAATGGCTGGTACGACCAGATCTGGCAGGCGTTCGCCGTGTTCCTGCCGATCCAGAGCGTCGGCGTGATGGGCGACGAGCGGACCTACGAGAGCACGATCGCGCTGCGCTGCGTGTCCTCGGCGGATGCGATGACGGCGGACTGGTCGCGGCTCCCGCACGAGCTGCTCGCGACCATCTCGAGCCGCATCACGAACGAAGTGAAGGGCGTGAACCGCGTGGTGTACGACGTCTCCTCGAAGCCGCCGGCGACGATCGAGTGGGAATGAGCGCCTCCGGCTCGCGCGCGGGGTCGCTGCGATGAGCGTCCCGTTCACGCATCTCCACCTGCACACGCAGTACTCGCTGCTCGACGGCGCGATCAAGCACAACCCGCTGTTCGAGCGCGTGAAGGCGCTCGGGCAGAACGCGATCGCGATGACCGATCACGGCAACCTGTTCGGCGCGATCGAGTTCTACGAGAAGGCGGTTGCGAACGGCGTGAAGCCGATCATCGGCTGCGAGGCCTACATCGCAGCGGGCTCGCGCTTCGACAAGGAGAAGCGCGAGCGCGACGCCTCCGGCTTCGACGCGATCAGCCACCAGCTGCTGATCGCGACCAACGAGGTCGGGTACCAGAACCTGATGGTCTTGATCTCGAAGGCCTACCTCGAGGGCTTCTACTACAAGCCGCGCATCGACCTCGAGCTGCTCGCGAAGCACAGCGAAGGCCTGATCACCACCTCGGGCTGCCTCTCGTCGCTGGTGTCGCGCCGCATCCTCGCCGGCGACATGAACGCGGCGTGGCAGATGGCCGAGGAATTTACGCGCATGTTCCCGGGGCGGTACTACCTCGAGCTGCAGCGGCATGGCATCCCGGATCAGGATCGCGTCAACGCCGAGCTGCTGAAGATGTCGCTCGACCTGCGGCTGCCGCTGCTCGCGACCAACGACGCGCACTACCTCGAGCACAGCGATCACGAGCACCACGACGCGCTGCTGTGCATCGGCACCGCCGCGAACCTCGACGACCCGAACCGCTTCCGCTTCGACGGCCGCGGCTTCTACGTGAAGAGCGGCGAGGAGATGCTCGAGCTGTTTCACGACCACCCGCGAGCGGTGCACAGCTCGATGGAGATCGCCGAGCGCTGCTCGCTCGAAATCCCCATGGGCAAGTACCACATGCCCGAGTTCCAGGTCGCAGCGAACACGACGCGCGAGGCCGTGCTGATCCGCGACGCACAGGCCGGCCTGCGAAAGCGCTTCGGTGTCGCGCCGGACGAGCCGCTGCCGCCCCGGCTCGCGCCCTACGGCCAGCGTCTCGACTACGAGCTGGGCGTGATCCAGCAGATGGGCTTCGCCGGCTACTTCCTGATCGTCGCCGACTTCATCGGCTACGCGCGCAACCACGGCATCCCGGTCGGGCCCGGCCGCGGCTCCTCGGCCGGCAGCCTGGTCGCCTTCAGCCTCGGCATCACCGGCGTCGATCCGATCGAGTACGACATCATCTTCGAGCGCTTCCTGAATCCCGAGCGCGTCTCGATGCCCGACATCGACGTCGACTTCTGCATGCGCGGCCGGCAGCAAGTGATCGAGTACGTGAGCGCGAAGTACGACGAGCCGGATCGCGGCGATGAAGGCCGCAAGGTCGCGCAGATCATCACGTTCGGGACGCTGCAGGCGCGCGCCGTGCTGCGCGACGTCGGGCGCGTGATGGGCATGCCCTTCGGCGACGTGGACCGCATCGCGAAGCTGATTCCCGAGACGCTCGGCATCAAGATCGACGAGGCGCTCGCACAAAGCCCGGAGCTGCGCGCGCGCGTCGAGTCGGACGGGCAGGTCGCGAAGCTGATCGAGACCGGGCGGCGCCTCGAAGGCCTGACGCGCCACGCCTCGACCCACGCGGCCGGCGTCGTGATCGGCGACCAGCCGCTGATGCAGCTCGTGCCGCTCTACCGAGATGCCAAGACCGGCGACGTGCTCGTGCAGTACGACATGCGCTGCGCCGAGCGCGTCGGCCTGATCAAGTTCGACTTCCTGGGCTTGAAGACGCTCACCGTGCTGGCGGACGCGGAGCGCAACATCCGCGCGAGCGGAAGCGCGAGCTTCGACGTCGAGAAGATTCCGCTCGACGACGAGAAGAGCTTCGAGCTGCTCTGCCGCGGCGACACCGAGGGCGTGTTCCAGATGGAATCGTCCGGGATGACGGATCTCGTGACGAAGCTGAAGCCGCGCAGCTTCAAGGAGATCATTCCGCTGATCGCGCTCTACCGGCCGGGGCCGCTCGGCTCCGGCATGGTCGACGACTACGTCGCGCGCAAGCACGGCCAGTCACGGGTCGAGTACCTGGTGCCGGACCTGCAGGAGCTGCTGGCCGAGACGCTCGGCGTGATCGTCTACCAGGATCAGGTGCTGCAGATCGCGCACCGGCTGGCGGGCTACTCGCTGGGCGAGGCCGACCTGTTACGGCGCGCGATGGGCAAGAAGAGCGTCGCGAGCATGGCGAAGCACCGCGACAAGTTCGTCGCGGGCTGCGCGGCCAACAAGATCGACCCGAAGAAGGCGGCGACGCTGTTCGACCAGGTCGCGGAGTTCGCCGAGTACGGTTTTCCGAAGGCGCACTCGACCGCCTACGCGTTCGTCACGTACCAGACCGCGTACCTCAAGGCGAACCACCCGCGCGAGTATTGGGCCGCGCTGCTCTCGATCGAGGCCGGCGATCGCGACAAGCTCGCGCGCTACATCGCGCACGCGCGCGACCACGCGATCGACGTGCTGCCGCCCGACGTGAACGAATCCGCGCGCGACTTCACGCCAGTCGCAGAGGGCATTCGCTTCGGGCTCGCGGGCGTGAAGAACGTGGGCGAGGGGGCGATCGAGTCGATCCTCGGCGTGCGCGCCGAGAGCGGGGCGTTCGGCTCGCTGTTCGACTTCGCGAGCCGCGTCGACTCGCGCCGGGTGAACCGGCGCGTGGTCGAGAGCCTGGTGAAGTGCGGCGCCTACGACTCGCTGCACCCGAACCGCGCCGCGGTCTGGAACGCGCTCGACGCCGCGCTCGAGAGCGGCGCCGCGGCGCAGCGCGATCGCGAGATCGGGCAGGAGAATCTGTTCGGCGACGTGGCGGGCGCGCCGCCGGGCTCGCCGCAGGGGCTGCCCGACGCGCCAGCCTGGACCGAGGCGGAGCGGCTCTCGAACGAGAAAGAGGTGCTGGGCTTCTACGTGACCGGCCACCCGCTCGAGGCCCACGCGCAGGCGCTGGCCCGCTTCACCGACGTCACGGCCGCGCTCGCCAGCGAGCGCGTGGGCCGCGAGGTGCGCGCCGGCGGAGTGATCACGGCGCTGCGCGAGACGCGCACGCGGCGCGGCCAGACGATGGGCTTCGCGACGCTCGAGGACGCGACCGGCAGCTTCGAGCTCGTGATCTTCGCCGAGCCGTTCGGCGTACACCGCGCGCTGCTGAAGCGCGCGCTCGAGTCGGCCTCGCAGCCGGGCGGCGGCGTGCTGCCCGTGATCGTCTCCGGCTCGCTCGAGAGCGCCGAGCCGCCGCGCATGATCGCGCGCGAGCTCTACTCGCTGGCCGAGGCCGAGGAGAAGCTCGCGGCGCGCGTCACGATTCGGCTGCTCGCGGGCGACTCGACGCACGACCGCATGGCCGCGCTCAAGTCGGTGCTGGGCAAGCACGGCGGCGACTGCACGGTGACGCTCCACGTGACGATTCCGGGCGAGAGCGAAACCGTGATGACGCTGCCCGAGGCGCTGGCGGTGATGCCGACCGAGGCGCTCGTGCGCGACGTCAACGCGCTGTTCGGCCGCGACGTCGCGGAGGTCGCGCTGTGAACGCGCGCTCGCTGCGCGCCGTGCTCGCGCTCGCGGCGTTCACTCTGTTCGCGGCTGCGGGGGCGCGCGCGGCCGATGCCGTGCGGGTCCAGGCGGAGGGGGTCGCGCCGCTGCCGCCGTTCGTTCCCGGCAGCCCCGCTGCGAAGCCGCCGAGCGCCGAGGCGCTGCGCGCGCTGCGGCAGACTGCCGTGGACGACGGCGTCGAGGTCGCGGTGCTCGCCCAGGCGAGTGAGCTCGCGCGCGAGGACATCCGGGACGACGAGACGGCGCTGCGCGCCGCGCTCGGCGCACTCCCCGACTACGCGCTCGGCTTCGGCGTGCTCGCCGATCTCGGCGCGCGCGAGGCGAAGCCCAGGCCCGGTGATCCGCCGGCACGCGCGCGCCGGCCCAAGGACCCGGTGCCGATGGAGCACGCCTGGCGGATCGAGGCGCTCGTGGACCGGGCGCGCGTCAGCGCCGCCCTGCAGGCGGCCGGCCTCGCGCTCACGAGCAGCGCGGACAGCGGCGCGGTGGTGCGAATCGTGCTCGAGGCGCCGCACGATGCGGCCGGCCTCGCGGCGCTGCGCGCTCGGCTCGTGGCCCTGGGCGCGCAGAGCGTCGTGCCGCGCCGCTTCAGCGCGAGCGAGACCGTGCTCGTAGCGCGCGGCGTCCAGCCCGAGGTGATCCGGCAGCGCATCGTGAGCCAGCCGCCCGCCGGATTCATGGCCGCGGCGAGCGCGAGCGAGGAGACGCCGGACGAGATCCGCATCCGGCTCACGCCCGCCGCGCGTTGAGCGGCACGGGAGGGCTCCGCTGGGCGTTCCGAAGCTCCGTTCTGATTGACACCGGAAGGCCAAAACGGTATTGAAATCGCCTTCTTAGAGGACCTTCAGACACGTAGCTCAGTTGGCTAGAGCGCCGCCTTGACATGGCGGAGGTCGGCGGTTCGAGCCCGCCCGTGTCTACCACCATTCGTCGCCCGCCTCGTTCGAGGCGGCCGCCGCCGCCGCGAGAAGCACCGAGTCCCCCGGAATGACGCTCTCGATTCAACACCGTTCATGAGCTCCATCGAGGTCGGGCTACCCGACGGGCGAAAGCTTGCGGTGCGTTCCGGCGCGACGGTGCTCGAGGTCGCCGCGCAGATCGGGCCCGGCCTCGCGAAGGCCGCGCTCGCCGGTCGCATCGACGGCCGCCTCGTCGATCTGCGCGCGCCGCTCACGCGCGACGTGGCGCTGCAGATCGTGACCGACCGCGATGCGCAGGCCGGCGAGGTGATTCGGCACTCGGCCGAGCACGTGATGGCGGACGCGGTGAAGCGCCTCTTCCCGGAAGCGCAGGTCGACGCCGGCCGCGCCGATCACAGCGAGAAGTTCCAGTACGACTTCCAGGTCGCGCGTCCGTTCACGCCCGACGACCTCGCGAAGATCGAGGCGGAGATGCGCCGCATCATCGCCGAGGGCGCGGCCTTCGCTCGCGAGGTGCTGACGCGCGAGCAAGCGCACGCGCTGTTCGCCTCGCTCGGCGAAGAGCTGAAGCTGTCGCGCCTCGCGGACATCCCGGAGACCGAGGAGATCACCGTCTTCCGCCACGGCTCGTTCGCGGACCTGTGCCGCGGCCCGCACGTGCAGAACACGAAGCAGATCGGCGCGATCAAGCTGCTCGAGTCGTCCGGCAATTATTGGCGCGGCGACGAGCGCAATCCGATGCTGCAGCGCATCTACGGCACGGCCTTCGCGTCGCAGAAGCAGCTCGACGAGCATCTCACGGCGGTCGAGCAAGCCAAGGCGCGCGACCACCGCCGGCTCGGCGCGCAGCTCAAGCTGTTCCACCTCGACCCGATCTCGCCCGGCGCCCCGTTCTGGCTGCCGCGCGGGATGGCGCTCTACAACGGTCTGGTCGCCTTCGTGCGCTCGCTCTACCCGAAGTACGGTTATCAGGAAGTGATGGCGCCGCAGCTCTTCCGCACCGAGCTGTTCAAGACCTCGGGCCACTACGACAACTTCCACGACGACATGTTCTGGTTCGCCGGCGCCGACGAGGGCGAAGAGCTCGGTGTGAAGGGCATGAACTGCCCCGGCCACTGCCACCTGTTCGGGATCGAGAAGCACAGCTACCGCGAGCTGCCGCTGCGCTTCGCGGAGTTCTCGCGCCTGCACCGCAACGAGCGCAGCGGGACGCTCACGGGCCTCGCGCGCGTCCGCACCTTCGCGCAGGACGACGCGCACATCTATTGCGAGCCCGAGCAGGTCGAGAGCGAGATCCACCGCTTCTTCCAGATGCTGCGCGAGATCTACGACGCGCTCGGGCTCTCCGGCCTCGAGGTGAATCTCGAGACGCGCCCGGCGACGGGCTTTCTGGGCGACCCGGCGGATTGGGAGCGCGCGCAGCAGGCCCTGCTCGAAGGCGTGAAGAGCGCCGGCTACGAGTGCGGCATCAAGCCCGGCGACGCAGCCTTCTACGGCCCCAAGGTCGCCTGCGACGTGCGCGACGCGATCGGGCGCGCCTGGACGCTCGGCACGCTGCAGATGGACATGGCGATGCCCGGCCGTTTCGCGCTCCGCTACGTCGGTCGCGACGGCAAGGAGCATCAGCCCGCGATGCTGCATCGCGCCGTGCTCGGCTCGCTCGAGCGCTTCATCGCGCTCTACATCGAGCACACCGCCGGCGACTTCCCGCTCTGGCTCGCGCCCGAGCAAGTGGTGGTGCTGCCGATCGCCGATCGCCACCACGAGTACGCGGCGAAGCTGCGCGACGCGCTCGCGGCCGCCGGGCTGCGCGTCGCGCTCGACGACCGCGCCGAGAAGCTGAACTACAAGATCCGCGAGGCCGAGCTGCAGAAGGTCCCGGTGATGCTCGTGGTCGGGGATCAGGAGCAGGCGGCGGGCACGGTGACGCCGCGCTATCGCGGCAAGACGGAA
>DATBRS010000219.1:0-22083 GCA_036560185.1 Myxococcota bacterium | reverse complement strand
TGAGAAAGCCGGTGAGGAAACGCACAGGCCCGCGGCGGCGCTCTCCCGGGTGCAACACCGACGCAAGTGACGCGCCCGGGCGCGCGGGAGCCGGTTTTCGTCACTTCACGATGGCTGCGCCTGGCCGCGCCGTCCCGCGCTGTCCAGAATGCGGCGCATGACTGCCGCGCCCGCACCCTCCGCGATCCTTGCGCCGACGCGCAGCGAGCTCGCGGGCGCGCAGCGCATCAGCACCGGGGGCTTCGCCAATCCCGACGTGTTCGTGCTCGACCACGGCGGCGCGAGGCTGGTTGTGAAGGACTTCGCGCCGCGCTCCTGGCTCGTGCGCGCGACGTTGGGGCGCTGGATCGCGCGCCGCGAGCAGCGCGCGTGGCGCGCGCTCGCGGGCTGCGCCGCCGTGCCGGGCTTCGTGGCAGCGATCGACGCGCTCGCCTTCGCGGTGGAGCACCGCGCGGGCCGGCCGCTCTCGCGCAGCCTCGCGCGCGAGCTGCCGCCAGTCTTCTTTGCGCGGCTCGAAGCCGCGATCGCGGAGATGCACGCGCGCGGCGTCGTGCATCTCGATCTGCGCCACCAGGGCAACATGCTGGTCGGCGAGGACGGCGCGCCTGTGCTGGTCGACTTCGGCTCCGCGCTCGTGCTGCCGAGGGGCAGCTGCGCCGCGCGCGTCGCCTGCGCCCTGCTCGGCTGGATCGATCGCAGCGCCGTCAGGAAATGGCGCGACTACGCGACGGGGGCCGGCGCCTCGTCGCGCGGCGCGCGCGGTGAGAGCCGCCCGACGTAGTGCCGGAACGTCTCGAGCGTGAGGCGCGCATCGGCGAGGGCGCGGTGCGCCACCTTGTTCTGCGCGAGACCCGCGCGCGTCGCGGCTTGCCGGAGCGAAAGCGCCTCGACCTTCTCACCGGCAACCAGCGACCACGCGTAGAAGAGCGTCGCGAGATCGATCACGTGGTAGTCGAAGGGCCACGCGATCCCGCAGTTCTTGTAGGCGCGCTCGAGAAAGCTCACGTCCATGCGCACGTTCTGCCCGGCCGGCACGACCTTGCAGCCCTTCGGCAGCATCGCCGCGAACTCGCTCAGCGCTCGGCGCACGGGCACTGCTTCCTTCGCCCACAGCGCCGCGTCGTAACCGGAGATCTCGATCGACGCCGGCGTGATGCGCTCGGCGCGCGCGGCCACCTTCCACTCGCGCTCCGAGATCTCCGCGAGGCGCTCGTCGGTCAGGATCACGCCGATCTCAGTGATGTCGTGCGCCTCGGGGTCGAGGCCGCCGAACTCACAGTCCAAGAAGGCGAACGCGAACTCTGCCATGCAGCCCTATCCAACGAGGTGTTCCGCGCGTGCAGCGGCTGCGCGTCGTGCGCCTGATCCGTTGGCGCTCCCTATGGGAGTCGAACCCATGTTTCGGCCTTGAGAGGGCCACGTCCTAGGCCACTAGACGAAGGGAGCGAAGGGCGCGCACGGTAACGGGCGCCCGTTCGGAGTGTCAACGAATCGCGGCCGCTGTGGGCAGCGTCCGCCGCGCGTCAGCGCTTGGAGGGCGGCGCCCCGCCCTTGTTGAGCTCCTGCATCATCGCCCACAGGTCCTCGCGCAGCTGCTCGCGGAACTCCGGCCGCGCGTCGTTCGGGTGCAGGTCGCCCTCGAGGAACTCCGCGAGCTCCTCCGTGCTGAACTCCGCCGCGATCTCGCGCGGCGCGGGATTGCGGCGCGCACGCAGACGCGAGAAGCGCTCGCCGAGTCGCGCGAACAGCGCCCACTTCATTCGTCGTACTCCTCGAGGTCCGCCGCCTCGAACAAGAGCCGCTTCGCGCGATAGAGGCCCGAACGAACTGCATCCGCAGAGCGTGTCGTGCGCCGCGAGATCTCCTCGATCGGCAGATCCTCGATGTGACGTAACCGAAACACGTCGAGTTGCCAGGGCGCGAGGGTGGCCATGCGGCGTTCGAACTCCCTGCCCAGCCGGTCTTGGCGGTACTGCTCCTCGGGGGTGTAGGCCCAATCCGGCGTCGGCGGCGTCGGCGGATCGACGCTGAGCCGCGCATGGCGAGCGCGCTCGAGCTGCCGCCGCCGGATGTAGTTGAGCAGCGTGTTGCGCGCGATCCCGTAGATCCAGGAGAGCGGGCTCGCGCGATCTCCGTAGCCGCCCGCCGAGCGGAAGACCGCGGTGAACACCTCTTGCGTCAACTCTTCGGCGTCCGCTCGATTGGCGACGCGCGACCGCACGAACGCGTAGATGCGCCCGAAGTAGCGCGCGTAGAGGGCGTTGAAATGGCCCTCGTTCCCGCCGGTCACGCCAGCGAGTAGCGCCTCGTCGCCGAGGCTCGACGGACTCGCGAGAGCGCCTGCCCGCGATGCACCAATCGCCTGGCGCTTGCGCGCGCCGGGCTTCGCCTTTGCCACGCTCGGCACCCCCAGACGAGCCACGTCCCTGGCGTGGCCCTCCGTTCAGGGGAGTGGCGTGTCGAGTGCAGAAGTGGCACGGAAAGGCGCAGCGGCGCGAAGTGCCGGGCGCGCTCCGACGGGAAACCGAGGGCTGCGGCAGGAAGTGCGCGCTACGCGCGCAGAACCTGCTCCAGTCCGGGCGCGGCTTGCGCGATCGCGCGGCGCATGCGGTAGAGGTTCGCCTTCACCGCGTCCTCGGATTTGCCGAGCGCCTCCGCGATCGAGCGAATCGACTGCCGGCGAAGGTGCTTCAGCTGGAAGATGCGGCGCTGCAGCGGCGTGAGGCGGTTCTCGATCGCCTCCTCGCACTGCGCGAGCAAGATGCGCGCCTGCACCTGCTCGTCCGCCGGCGCGTCCGGCGAGGCCGCGTGGAAGTTCTCGGGGTCGATCGACTCCATCCACGGCCGCGCGCCGCGGAAGCGGCGATTCACCTTGTTGCGCGCGATCCCGAAGATCCACACCAACAGGCTCGAATTTCCTTGATAACTCTTGAGCGCGCGAAACACCGTTACGAATACTTCCTGGGTCACGTCCTCGGCTTCGCCGGTGTCGCGCATGCGCTTCAGCGCAAAGCGGTAGACGCGCGGGAAGTAGGCCTCGTAGAGCATCTCAAAGTGCTCGCGGCTGCCGGCCAGGATCTGTTGCACGAGCTCCGCGTCGTTCTCCCACGCGACATTGCGGCGGCGCGACGGCCGCGAAGGCGCGGCGCGGCGCCGTTGCGGCGTGAGTGGCGAGCTAGACGTGGGTGTGGCGCGCTCGGTCGTGGTGGGGGTCAGCAAGGTGGGGGCTCCCTGGCAGGTGAAGGCTTCTCGAGGGGTGTGGGACGGCGGGTCCCGGGGAGATCGGAGAGCAACCGCCGTGCCAGTCGGTGACTCTACGCCCACTCCGTGGCAAATTGCGTTAGGAATCGTGGAGTTTGTGGCCCTTCGGGAAAATTAGTTCCATGCGCACTCGGGTGCGGGTGTGAACATTGTTTCCCTTCCGCGGACAACCGGGAACGCGCAGATCGCGGGCAGAGGGGCGAGCGTGCCCCAGCGCGAGGCGCCGTCAGATCCGGCCGGGAGAGATCCACCAGCGCTCGCCGACGCGCTCCCATTTGTCCTCGCGCACGAGCTCGACGTCGGTCCAGCGCAGGGGACGGCTGTTGTCGCCGACCATGCGCGTGATCACGACGGCTTTGCCGGGGCCCTCGGCGCGCACCTCGAGCACCTCGACCGAGAGCGGACGCAGGCGCTTGAAGCGGGCGTAGCGGAGCGCGCCGGTCAGGTTGGCGTAGTAGTCCGCATACGCAGACTCGGTGCGGAAGTACGCGCCGATCTTGGGGTCCATGAAGGTGTTGCGGTCGTTGAAGCGGCGCAGCGCGAGCCGCGAGTAGAAGCCGTACGCGTAGCCGAAGAAGTCGGTCAGCTCCGCGGAGCTCACCTCGGTGAGGCCTTGGGTCAGGTCGGGTTGCTCCTCCTCGACGGCAGCGGAGGAGAACCACGAGGTCGTACGGCGCCAGGTGGCGCAGCCGAGTCCGAGCGAGGCCGCGAGCGCCAGCGCGAGCAGCTTCTTCATGCGCGTTTCGCCCTCCGGGCCGCGATCTGCTCGGCGGCTGCTTGTGCTGCCGCGAGCCGGGCGACCGGTACGCGGAACGGTGAGCACGAGACGTAGTCGAACCCGAGGCGCGCGCAGAAGCGCACGCTCTTCGGGTCCCCCCCGTGCTCCCCGCAAATGCCGACTTTCAGGTTGGGCCGAACCCGGCGCCCGTTCTCGAGCCCGATGCGCATCAGCTCACCGATGCCCTCCTCGTCGACCGAGACGAACGGGTCGTCGCTCAGGATGCCCTTGTCGACGTAGTCGGACAGGAACTTCCCCGCGTCGTCGCGCGAGAGTGCGTAGCCGGTCTGCGTGAGGTCGTTCGTGCCGAACGAGAAGAAGTCCGCCAGCTCGGCCAGCTGGCCCGCGATCAGCGCCGCACGCGGCACTTCGATCATCGTGCCGATCGTCGGCCGCACCTTGGAGCGCGGCCACTCGCGCAGCACCGCGGCAACTTCCTCCTCGACCAGCCCGCGCAGCAGCGCCAGCTCCCCGCGGTGCGCGATGAGCGGGAGCATGATCTCGGGAAGCACGCGCCCGCGCTCCGACGCGACCTCGCAGGCCGCCTCCATGATCGCGCGCACCTGCATCCGGTAGATCTCGGGAAACGAGATGCCGAGCCGGCAGCCGCGGTGGCCGAGCATCGGATTGAACTCGGAGAGCTCCTCGACCTTCGCGCGCACGACCGCGGCGTCGCTGCCGAGCGCCTCCGCGACCTCGCGGATCTCGCTGTCGGAGTGCGGCAGGAACTCGTGCAACGGCGGGTCGAGCAGGCGAATCGTCACGGGCAGCCCGCTCATCGCGCGGAAGATCCCCGCGAAGTCGCCGCGCTGCATCGGCAGCAGCTTCGCGAGCGCGCGCTCGCGAGCCGTGAGATCCGCGGCCAGGATCATCTCGCGCACGGCGAGGATGCGGCTCGGCTCGAAGAACATGTGCTCGGTGCGACAGAGCCCGATGCCCTCGGCACCGAACTCGCGCGCCAGCTTCGCGTCCGCTGGCGTGTCCGCGTTCGTGCGCACTCTCACCACGCGGATCGCGTCCGCCCAGCGCATCAGGTCGGAGAACGCCCCGCCCATCTCGGGCGTGACGGTCGGGACCTCGCCGCGGAACACCTCGCCTGTTGCGCCGTCGAGGGTGATCCAGTCGCCGGCTTGGAGTACGTGGCCGCCGACGCGCACCTCGCGCGCCGCCAGATCGACGCGCAGCGCGCCGCAGCCGGCGACGCAGCACTTGCCCATGCCGCGCGCGACGACCGCGGCGTGCGACGTCATGCCGCCGCGCGCGGTGAGAATGCCCTCCGCGGCGTGCATGCCGTGAATGTCGTCCGGCGACGTCTCGATGCGCACCAGCACGACCTTCTCGCCCGCCTTCGCGCGCGCCTCGGCTTCGTCGGCCGAGAGCACGATGCGGCCGACCGCGGCGCCGGGCGACGCCGGCAAGCCCTTCGCGATCAGCTCCCGCGCGGCGTTTGGATCGAGCGTCGGGTGCAGCAGCTTCTCGAGCGACTCCGGCGCCACGCGCGTCACCGCCGTCTCGCGCGAGATCAGGCCTTCCTTCGCCATGTCGACCGCGACCTTGACGGCCGCGCGCACGGTGCGTTTGCCGGTGCGCGTCTGCAGCATCCAGAGCTTGCCGCGCTCGATCGTGAACTCGATGTCCTGCATCTCGCGGTAGTGCTTCTCGAGACGCTGCTGCACGCGCACCAGTTCCTTGTACGCGCGCGGCATCTCCTGCTCGAGCGTCGGCAGGTGCTGCGACTCCGCCGAGCGGCTCGCCTTGTTGATGGGCTGCGGCGTGCGAATGCCCGCCACGACGTCCTCGCCCTGGGCGTTCTTCAGGTACTCGCCGTAGAACACGCGGTCGCCGGTCGAGGGGTTGCGCGTGAAGGCGACGCCGGTGGCGCAATCGTCGCCCATGTTGCCGAACACCATCGCCTGCACGTTGACGGCGGTGCCCCACGACTCGGGGATGCCGTGGATGCTCCGGTACTTCTTCGCGCGCTCGTTCTGCCACGAGCGGAAAACCGCGCCGATCGCGCCCCACAGCTGCTGCTGCGGATCCTGCGGGAATGGGCGCCCGGTCGTCTCGCGCACGATCTCGAGGTACTCGCCGACGAGGCGCTTCCAGTCGTCGCCGGCGAGCTCCGTGTCTTGGAAGACGCCGCGCTGCTCCTTGAGCTCGTCGAGCTGCGCCTCGAAGCGCTCGCGCGGGACGTTCTCGACCACGTCGCCGTACATCTGGATGAAGCGGCGATAGCTGTCGTACGCGAAGCGCGCGCCCGCCCTCTCGGCGAGGCCCGCGGCGGTGACGTCGTTCAGGCCGAGGTTGAGGATCGTGTCCATCATGCCCGGCATCGACGCGCGCGCGCCCGAGCGCACCGACACGAGCAACGGATTCGCGGGATCCCCGAACTTCCGCTCGACGCTGCGCTCGACACCGGCGAGCGCCGTGAGCACGTCGCGCTTCACCGCCTCGCCAATCTTCCCGCCCGCCGCGTTGAAGGCTGCGCAGACGCCCGTCGAGATCGTGAACCCCGGCGGCACGGGAACGCCGAGCCGCGTCATCTCGGCGAGGTTCGCGCCCTTGCCGCCCAGCGTCTCCTTCATGTCGCCGCGGCCCTGCGCGCGGCCGTTGCCGAAGGAGTAGACGTGCCGAGGCGAAGCGCGCTTCGCGGGTCGGGAGCCGCGCTGCGCGCGAGCGATCCGGCGGGAGCTCATCGCCAGCTCTCGAGCCTCGCGTCGAGGTAGCTGCGCAACGAGTCCAGCCCGATGCGGTCCTGCGCCATCGAGTCGCGCTCGCGCACGGTCACCTTGGCGTCCGTCTCCGAGTCGAAGTCGTAGGTGACGCAGAACGGCGTGCCGACTTCGTCCTGGCGGCGATAGCGGCGGCCGATGTTGCCCGCCTCGTCGTGGAACACGTTCCAGCGCTTCCGCAGCTCGGCCGCGATGCGCAGCGTCTTCTCGTTCAGCTTCTTCGAGAGCGGCAGCACGGCGACCTTGATGGGCGCGACGACCGGCGCCAGGCGCAGCACCGTGCGCGTCTCGCCGTCGGGCAGCTTCTCCTCTGCATAGCCGTTGCACAGAATCGCGAGCGTCGTGCGATCGATGCCGACGGAGGTCTCGATCACGGCGGGCGTGAAGCGCTCCTTCGTCTCCTCGATCGTGACGGACATGTCCTTGCCCGAGAACTCGGCGTGCTGCGTGAGATCGAAGCTGCCGCGGTCGTGGATGCCCTCGATCTCCTGCCAGCCGAACGGGAACAGGAACTCGATGTCGACGGCTGCCTTCGCGTAGTGCGCGAGCGTCGTGTGCGGGATCACGCGCAGCTGATGCTCAGCGAAGCCGAGGTCGCGGTGGAAGCGCAGGCGCAGCTCGCGCCAGTGCTCGAACCACTGCGCGCTCTCGTTCGGGTGGCAGAAGAACTCCATCTCCGCCTGCTCGAACTCGCGCGAGCGGAACGTGAAGTTGCGCGGGTTGATCTCGTTGCGAAACGCCTTGCCGATCTGCGCGATGCCGAACGGGATCTTCTGGCGGCCGGTCTCTCGCACGCGGCGGAAGTCGGTGAAGATCGAGCCGCAGGTCTCGGCGCGCAGGTACGCGACGTTCGAGGCGTCCTGCGAGGCTCCGACCTGGGTGCTCAGCATCAGGTTGAACGCGCGCGCCTCGGTGAAATCGTGCTGCGAGCTGCCTTCGCGCGCGTCGCAGCCGGGGATGCCGTCGAGCTGATCGGCGCGGAAGCGCTTCTTGCACGCACGGCAGTCCACCATCGGGTCGCTGAAGTTCGCGACGTGGCCCGAGGCCTCCCAGGTGCGCGGATGCGTGATGATCGCGCTGTCGATGCCTTCGACGTCGTCGCGCTCGCGCACCATGCGCTGCCACCAGAACGCCTTCAGGTTGTTCTTCAGCTCGACGCCGAGCGGGCCGTAGTCCCAGAAGCCGTTGATGCCGCCGTAGATCTCGCCGCTCTGGAAGATGAAGCCGCGGCGCGCGCACAGCGAGACGATCTCGTCCATATGGACGGCGGAGCGTTCGGGGGTGGCGGCGGACATGCGGACGGCTCACGAAATCGGTCGCGAGCCCCGCCACCCGACCTGGGCGCGCAACGCTCCACGATGAGCGGGGTCACGCCGGACCCCCGAGCGGGCGCAGTCTCTCGTCGGCCCTGTGGGGTGTCAATCGCTCGGAGAGAAAGCTCTCGCTGCGCAGCTCGACGCCAACGTGGAAGCGCAGGAAGCGCCCGATCAGCGTCTGCGCTTCGCGCAGCGCGAGCTCGCTCAGCGCGATGCGTCCGGTGCGCGCCAGCGGGAACGCGAGGCTCTGCTCGAGCGCGCGCAGCGTTCCCAAGTGCACCGGAATGCCCTGCTCGTGGGGATTCGTGCAGGACGCGCAGATCGCGCCGCCCTCGGCGATCCAGAATTGAGCGCGCGGCGTCTGGATCGGATTGCCGCAGCGCACGCAGCGAGCGAGCTCGGGGCGCAGGCCGACCGCCGCGAGCAAGCGCAGCTCGAGCAGTGCGCGCAGGCGCGGCTCGGGCGGCAGCGCGTCGATCGCGCCGAGCGCGTCGAGGGCGAAGCGATAGAGCGCGGCGAGATCGCCGCGGCGGCCGTCTTCGGGCGCTAGACGATCGAGGAGCTCCAGCAGGTAGCAGCCGAGCGCGAAGCGCCCGGCGTCCTCGCGCAGCCCGTGGAAGGCGCGCAGCAAGCGCGCGTGCTCGAGGCGCGCGAGCTGCGCCACGCCGCGCTTGCGCTCGAGCTGGACGTGCAGCTGATTGAAGAAGTCGAGCGTGCCGGGGAAACGTTTCACGCTGCGGCGCGCGCCCTTCGCGATCGCGGCGATGCGGCCGGTCTCCGGCGTCAGCAGGTGCACCACGCGGTCGGATTCGCCGAGATCGACCGCGCGCAGCACCAGCGCTTCAGTCGTGAGCTTCTGCATCGACGCTCGCTGTGGGTTCGCTCGGGCTCGCCTGCGGCGGGGCCTCTGCGGGAGGAACAGCAGGCACCTCGGCATCGGCACCACTGCTCGGCGCAGACAACACCTCGGACGCAGCCCTCGGCGGCGCGGCGGCCGCGGGCACGACCGCGGGGGCAACTTCCGCGCTGGTCGCTCGCGCTGCCGGCGGCGCGGCTGCGGCGTGCGGCGGCGGCGCGGGCTTCGCGGCAGCGACCTCGCTCGCCTCGGGTTCCGGGACCGCTTCGGCGGCGGGCTCCTCCGGCGGGAGCGGGGGCAGCTCGGCCGCCTCGTCCGTCAGCGCCGCCGTGTCGATCCCGCGCGCTTCCGCGAGGGCGCGAACCGCATCGCGCCGCATGCGCGGCGCCGCGTCGGGCCGAGGCTCCGGCGCCGCGGCCGGCTCCGAGTCGAGCCGGCTGATCGCGACGGCCGCGACGAGCAGCAAAAGCGCCGCCGCGAGCAGCGCGCGCTGGCGACCCAAGCTCGGCAACTCGCGCCGAGCGGAGTCCGGCTCGGGCAGCATGCGCGCGACGGCGTCGTCTGGATCGAGGCCGATCGCTTCCGCGACGGTTCGCACGAAGCCGCGCGAGAAGCCGTCCGGCGAATGGTCGAAGGCCCCCGCCTCGAGGCGCTCGAGCGAGCGGCGCGGAATCCGCGTTCGCAGCGCGATCTCGTCGAGCTCGATGCCGCGCAGCCGCCGCTGCTGGCTGATGTAGCGGCCGATCGGCTCGCGCCCGGGGCTGGCGCCGCCGCCTACTCCAGGCGCTTCAGGAACTCCGCCGATGCCTTGCCCCATTGCCCTTCCGGGTTGCGCTCGGTCGCGGCCAAGAGATGTCGGATCGCGCGGCCTTGGTCGCCGAGGGCGACGTAGATCTCGGCCGTGCGGTAGTTCGCCTCGGCCTCTCCCATCGTGCCTGCACCGTACTCGAGCACGCGCCCGAAGGATGCGAGCGCTTCCTCGCGATGGCCCTCGAGCGAGGCCAAAATGCCGAGGTTGAGGTGCGAGCGCCAGTAGGTCTGCTTGAACTCGATGGCGAGCTCGAGGCTCTTGCGCGCTTCGCTCAGCTGCCCGAGGCGGATCAGCGAGAAGCCCTTGTTGGTGAGCGGCATCCAGACGTCCGAGTAGGTCGGATCGTCGATCAGCCGCTGCGCTTCGGCGATCGCCTCGTCGTAGCGTTCCTGCTGGATCAGCACTCCCGAGAGCGTGAGCCGCGCTTCCTGGAACTTGGGATCGAGCGCGATCGCCTCCCGGACCTCGTGCTCCGACTCGGGCATCATGCCGCGCAGGCGGTAGGCCTCGCCGAGCGCGAGGTGAATCCACGGATCGTTCGGGTTCAGGCCGGCCGCCGCGCGCAGCTCGCGAATCGCGAGCGCGACCTTGCCCTCCTTCAGCAGCGCCGCGCCCTGGTTGTGATGCGAGCGCGCCTCGCGCTCCGCGTCCTCCGTAACAACTGGCCGCGCCGGCGCCGCGGGCGTCGTCGCGCAACCTCCGGCGAGCACGACGAGGGCCGAGAGCCAGAGGGCGGCGAGCTTGGACATTGCGACTCCTTGCTTCAGAAGCACGTGATCAGCCTGCGGATCAACAGCTTTCGCTCTTCTTCGGGGGAGCGGCGCTTCACGAGCTGCACACGCGCGAGCGGCTGACGCCGCTGCTTGCCGCGCGCTTGCGACGCGGCCGCCGGCCCCTCGCGCCCGCGGAATTTCGAGAGTGCCGCCGGGCGCGCGGGGACAGCCGGGGCTTCAGCCTGCGCCGCCGGTGCTGCGGCCGGCGCACGCGCCGGCTCCGGCGCTGCGGACGCGGGCTCGTCGGCCAGCGGCTCGTCGAGCACGAGCTCACGCGGATCATCGCTGGCGACGGCGCGCGCTTCTCGATCCGGCTTCGCAGCCGCGCCGATGCCCTCACCCTCGAGCCACTCGCGGAAGGATTTCTCCGCCGCGGCTCCGCCGGCTTGCGGCGCCTCGTCGAACAGAAAGCCGAGGCTCTCCGCGAACGTGAGCGCCGCGTCCGAGGCGACTTCGATGTCGGCGGTCGAGACGAGATCGCCGTCGAAGCTCCAGTAAGCCACCTCGCCGCCGCGGTTCGAGCGCACGCCGACCGTCGCGTCCATGCGGCCGCGCGTGTCGCGATGCACGACGATCACCGCGCGCGCAGGCCCGACCGGCAGATCCGCCGCCGAGAGCACCGGCGCGTTTTGCGAGAGGCGCAGCGAGCGCACGCGGTCGCCCGCAACCTCGAGCGGTCGCAGCCTGCGAAGGAAGTACATGCGGTCCGTTTCGGAGCCGCGACACGCAGACTTGAGTCAGGAATCGGCAGCGCGAGCGCAGAACTCCGCTGGAACAAAGGTATTTCAGCGGCGCGAGCGAACCGGGGCGCGCGGCCGCAAAAGCCCCCGCGAGGGGCCGGGATTCGCGCGAACTCTGGATACAATGCGCGACCTGCCCGGTGGACCGCCGGCCAGACCTCAAGGAGCAGGCAACCCACGTGGCCGAAAACAAGAAGCCGGTCGAGGAGATCGAGCGCGTAGCGGTTCGGTTTGCAGGCGACTCGGGCGACGGCATCCAGCTCACGGGAACCAAGTTCACCGAGGCGACCGCGCTCGCGGGAAACGACCTCTCCACCTTCCCCGACTTCCCCGCCGAGATCCGCGCGCCTGCGGGCTCCCTGGCCGGCGTCTCCGGCTTCCAGATTCACTTCGCCGCACAGGACATCCGCACTCCCGCCGACCAGCCCGACGTGCTGATCGCGCTGAACCCCGCGGCGCTGCGCGCGAACGTCGACGACCTGCGGCCCGGCGGCATGGTGATCATCAACAGCGACGCCTTCGTCGCGAAGAACATCGAGCGCGCGGGTTATCAGGGCGATCCACTGCCCGCGCTGCGCGGCAAGTACCGCGTCGTCGAGGTGCCGTTCAGCCAGCTCACGCACAAGGCGCTCGAAGATCTGAAGCTCGGCACGCGCGAGGCGGAGCGCTCGAAGAACTTCTTCGGACTCGGCCTCGTGTACTGGCTCTACAACCGGCCGATCGAGCCGACGCTGCGCTGGCTCCAGACGCGCTTCAAGGGCGAGATCGGCGAGGCGAACATCCGCGCGCTGAAGGCGGGCCTCAATTTCGGCGAGACGACCGAGCTGTTCCCGGTCTCGTTCGTGATCCCGAAGGCGAAGATCCAGCCGGGCACGTACCGAAACATCACCGGCAACGTCGCGCTCGCCTACGGAATCATCGCCGCCGGCCAGTGCCTCGGGAAGCCGGTGTTCCTCGGCGCGTATCCGATCACGCCCGCGAGCGACGTGCTGCACGAGCTCTCGGGCTTCCGCAATTTCGGCATTCGCACGTTTCAGGCGGAAGACGAGATCGCGGCGGCGAGCGTCGCGATCGGCGCCTCCTATGCGGGCCACCTCGGCATGTGCACGACCAGTGGCCCTGGCTTCATCCTGAAGCAGGAGGCCATCGGCCTCGCCGTGATGACCGAGCTGCCGGTCGTGATCATCGACATCCAGCGCGCGGGCCCGTCGACGGGCTTGCCTACGAAGACCGAGCAGGCCGACCTGCTCGCTGCGATGTACGGCCGCAACAGCGAGAGCCCGCTCCCGATCCTCGCGCCGGCGACGCCCAGCGACTGCTTCCACGTCATCATCGAGGCCGCGCAGATGGCGGTGAAGTACATGACGCCGGTCGTGGTGCTCAGCGACGGCTACATCGCGAACAGCTCCGAGCCGTGGCTGATCCCCGACGTCTCGACTCTGCCGCGCATGAAGGTGGAGCACCGCACCGAGCCGGAGGGCTTCTTCCCGTACCTGCGCGACGAGGAGACGCTCGCGCGGCCGTGGGCGATCCCGGGCACGCCGGGCCTCGAGCACCGCATCGGCGGCCTCGAGAAGGAAGAGACGACCGGCAACGTCTCCTACACGCCGCAGAACCACGGGCGCATGGGCTACCTGCGCGCCGAGAAGATCCGCCGCATCGCGAACGATCTGCCGCCGATCGAGGTGAACGGCAGCAATCAGGGCGAGCTGCTGGTGGTCGGCTGGGGTGGCACTCACGGCGCGATCACGTCGGCCGTGAACGACGCGCGCGACGCGGGCGAGGACGTCTCCAGCATCCACATCCGGCACCTGCACCCGTTCCCGCCGAATCTCGGCGACGTGCTGAAGCGCTTCAAGCAAGTGCTCGTCGCCGAGCTCAACGCCGGGCAGCTCTGGCGGCTGCTGCGCAGCGAGTACCTGGTGCCGGCAGAGAGCCTCTCGAAGGTGGTCGGCCAGCCGTTCAAGGTCGGCGAGATCCGCGCTCGCATCACCCAGATGCTCGGAAGGAAGGCCTAATGGCTGCAGCAACCACGCTCTCCCGCAAGGATTTCGTCAGCGACCAGGACGTGCGCTGGTGCCCGGGCTGCGGGGACTACTCGATCCTCGCGAACGTACAGAAGGTGATGCCCGAGCTGGGCGTGCCGCGCGAGAACGTCGTGTTCGTGTCGGGCATCGGCTGCTCGAGCCGCTTCCCGTACTACATGAACACCTACGGCTTCCACACCATCCACGGCCGCGCGCCCGCCTTCGCCACCGGCATCAAGGCCGCGCGCCCCGAGCTCTCGGTGTGGGTGGTGACGGGCGACGGCGACGGCCTGTCGATCGGCGGCAACCACTTGCTGCACGCGATCCGGCGCAACGTGAACCTCCAGATCCTGCTGTTCAACAACCGCATCTACGGGTTGACCAAGGGCCAGGCCTCGCCGACCTCGCGCTTCGGCACGAAGTCCAAGTCGACGCCGGCGGGCTCGATCGATCATCCGCTCGACCCGATCTCGTTCGCGCTCGGCGCGGGCGCGACCTTCGTCGCGCGCACCGTCGATGTGGACGCTGCGCACTCGCAAGAGATGCTCACGCGCGCGCACGAGCACAAGGGCACGGCGTTCGTGGAGATCCTCCAGAACTGCCCGGTCTACAACGACAACGAGTGGCTCGAGATCGAGGACCGCAAGACGCGCGCCGAGGCCGCGCTCGTGCTCGAGCACGGCAAGCCGCTGGTGTGGGGCCCGAAGGGCGCTAAGCGCGGCATCAAGATCGCCGACGGTGTGCCCTCGATCGTGACGATCTCCGACGGCGAAGATCCGGTCGCGAAGGGCGTCGCCGTGCACAACGAGAAGCATGCGAGCGCGGCCTACGCCTTCGCGCTCGCCTCGCTCGCACGGCCCGAGTTCCCGATGCCGCTAGGCGTGATGCGCGCGGTGGAGCGCGCGACCTACGAGGACATGCTCGACGCGCAGGTCACGAGCGCCCTCAACAAGTCGGGCCCGGGCGACCTGCAGAAGCTGCTGATGAGCGCGGATACCTGGACGGTCACGGGCTGAAGCCGCACGCCAGCCGCCGGCCTCAGCGCTCGCGGTTCAGTGCGCGGCGCGCACGCGCGAGCCCGCGCAGCTCCGCGCGCGAGAGCCTCGGATAGGCGAGGCGCAGGCTCTCGAGCGCGTCGACCAGCGCCGCGCCCACCACCAGCCGCGTGTACCACTTGTTATCGGCCGGCACGACGTACCACGGCGCTTCGGGCGTGGCCGTGGCCTGGATCGCCTCCTCGAACGCGCGCTGATACGCACGCCAGTGCTTGCGCAGCCCCACGTCGCCGAGCCGGAACTTCCAGTTCTTGCCGGGCACGGCGATGCGTCCGAGTAGGCGCTTCTTCTGCTCGCGCTTCGAGACGTGCAGGAAGAATTTGCGCACCGCGATGCCCTGCCGCGTCGCGTAGCGCTCGAGCGCGCGGATGTCCTCGAAGCGCTCGCGCCAGATGCGCTTGGTCACGAGCTCGGGCGGCAGCTTCTGCTTCGCGAGCACCTCGGGATGCACGCGCGCGACGAGCACCTCTTCATAGTACGAGCGATTGAACACGCCGATCCGTCCGCGCTCCGGAAACGCGCGCGTGCAGCGCCACAGGAAGTCGTGGTCGAGCTCTTCCTCCGACGGCGCCTTGAAGGCGTAGACCTGACAACCCTGCGGATTGACGCCGGACATCACCTCGCGGATCGCGGTGTCCTTGCCGGCCGCGTCCATGCCCTGGATCAGCACGAGCAGCGCCCAGCGGTCCTGCGCGTAGAGCTTGTCCTGCAGCTCGGCGAGGCGATCGGTCGCGCGCAGCGTGAGCGCGCGCGCGAGCGGCTCGTCCGCGCTCTGGAACGGACCGATGTCCTCGGGATCGAAGTCGCGCAGCGTGAACTTGGCGCTTCCGTCGACGCGGTAGCCGCGCGACAGCTCGCGCGCCATTAACAGATCGGGCATCGCTCCCCCTGCACTGGCGCCAGCCTAAACCGGCGCGCGCGCCGGCCACAATGGCGAAGGCGCGCGATCTGCCTCACGCTGCGCGCGCGCACGGGCCTGCCCGACCCGACGCCCGGAGGCTCGCATGAAGCTCTTTCGCTGCGCGCTCGCGGCCCTGCTGTGCAGCGCTCTCGCTGCGCCGGCCGCCGCCGCGGCGGAGCCGCGGCTCTTCGATGGCCACGAGCTGCTCGAGATCGAGCTCGAGGCGACCTGGGACCCGATTCGCCGCGACGACACGCCCGAGCCGGCCCAACATCCGGCGACGCTCTCGTTCACGGGCGCGGCGGGCCTCGTGCGAATCCCGGTGCAGATCGCGGCGAGCGGGCGTTCGCGCCGTACCGAGGACGTCTGCGAGCTGCCGCCGCTGCGCCTCGACCTGCCGAAGCAGGAGCGCAAGGGAACGCTGTTCCGCGGCATCGGCGAGTTCAAGCTCGTGACCCACTGCAATGACAACGCGGCCTTCGAGCAGAACCTCCTGCTCGAATACCTCGTCTACCGCAGCTACGGCCTGTTGACCGACGCCAGCCATCGCGTCCGACTGCTGCGCGTGCGCTACCGGGAGCCGGGTCGTGCGAAGCCGCGCTGGGAGCGCTTCGGCTTCGCGATCGAGGACGCCGCCGATCTCGCGAAGCGCGTCGGCGCGAAGCGCATCGCGGAGAGTCAGATCGACGGGCGGCAGCTCGAGCCGGTCGCGACCAGCCGCGCCGAGATGTTCTTCTTCATGATCGGCATGACCGACTTCTCACTCATCAAGCGCGCGGGCGGGGCGTGCTGTCACAACGCGCGCGCGCTGCGCCGGCCGGACGGAATGCTGATCCCCGTGCCCTACGACTTCGATCAGACCGGAGTCGTCAACCCGGACTATGCACAGCCCGCCGCGGGCCTCGGCATCCGCTCGGTGCTGCAGCGCAAGTTCCGTGGGCAGTGCCGCCCGCCAGAGGCGACGCAGGCGTCGATCGCCTTGCTGCGCGAGCAGCGCGGCGCGATTCGCGCGCTTTTCGAAGCGCAGCCGCAGCTCGCGAGCGCGCGCAAGCGACGCGCCCTGGACTTCCTCGACGGCTTCTACCGCTGGGCCGACGACCCGCAGCGCGTGACCGCGACGCTCACCGCCGACTGCGCGCAGTCGGCCCGCTAGGGCGTGCGCGTGGGTGTGGGCGCGAGCGGCGTGCGCACGCCCTTCGCGTCGATCGTCGCGAGCGCGTCGCCGCGAATCTCGAGCGCGAGCGGCGCGCCGCCGGGATAGAACGCGCCGCCCAGCATGCCGGTGTCCGCCAAGATCACGCGGCCGCCAGCGCGCGACCGGATCGCAGCGGGAAGCTGCGGCGTGTGGCCGACCACGATCCGCCGTGCGCCGAGCGAGCGCAGCAGCACGGGCAACTCCGCGGCGATCTCCGCGTCGCTCGCCTGGGCGAGCCCGCGGTACCAGAGCGGGCCGCGCGTACTCGCGATCAGCCAGCCCGGATACGACTCGAGCGAGGGCGGCTTCAGCGCGAGCAGGTCGTCGAGGCTCGCGTCCTCGGTGAGCGTTCCCTCGCGCACGGCGCTCGCGCGCGCGGCGTCGATGCGCTTCAGCTCGTCGCGCACGCGGGACTGGATTCCGCGCACGCCGAGCGCCGCCACCTCCGGCGTCACGCCGCCGTGCACGAACACGTTGCCGTCGATCCTCACGATCGCGGGGAGCGAGCGCAGCCAGCGGCCGTCGTCGCCCGAACGCGAGAACGCCGCGCGCCGCGCCGCGGCACCGCCAAAGCCCGCGATCGCCTCCGGCGACGCGTAGCGCCAGTCGCCGTCCAAGCTCAGCACCTCGTGATTTCCGAGCAGCACGACGACTTCGCCGCCCGCGCGCTTCGCCTCGCGCTGGAGCGATCGCAGCGTGTCGATCAGCGCGCGCTCGTCCGGGCCGCGATCGAGGAAGTCGCCGAGCTGCACGAGTGTCGCCCGGCCTCCGACCCAGTGGCCTCGCGCATCCGCGAGCTGCGCCGCGCCGAGCAGCGCCAGCAGCGGCGCGTGCGCGCCGTGCACGTCGCCGACCGCGACGATGCGTTCGCGCCCGCGCGCTTCGGCGCCGCCGGCCGCGAGCCACGCGCACGCGAGCAGCAGCGCGAGCGCGGCGCGGCGCATCAGCGCAGCGCGCCCAGCACCAGCGCGCTCGCCACGCTCGCGACCACCGTCACCAGCAGCGCGGTATAGGAGGCGCGCAGCAGCCGGTACTTGCGCGTCAACACGCTGCCGAGCGCGTGGACGTCGCGTCCCATCTGCTCGAACAGCGCGACGGGCTGATCCATCAGGCCGCGCAGGCCCTCATTGAACTCGGCCGGCGTGAGGCTCGCGAAGGTGCCGAAGAAGAGCAGGTTCGCGCGGCGCTCGCGCACGTCCGCGAGCGCGGGAGAGATCTTCGCGACGCGCGGCCGCGCCGAGAGAATCGCGCACACCAGCGACACGGCGCAGCCGACGACCAGGATCGCAGCGGGCAGCAGCAGCGGTGCGGGCCCGGATTCGAGGCGCGGCAACAGCACGCCGAGCGAAACGCTCGTCAGCAGGCCGTTGATGCCGACCATGATGTTGGCCTTCGTGTCGGCGATGGCGGTGAGCTCGATGTGATTGCGGTAGAGGATCTTGAACAGCGTCTCGACCGCGCGGCCGGAGCCGAACTCGCCCTTCTGCTTTTTCTTCTTGCCCTCGCGCGGCGCAGCGGCCGTCCCTTCGGGCTGGCCGCTCGCGGGGGCTTCGGGCGTCGCGTCCGGTTCGCTCACGCGCGCAGCTTACCCTCGGCGCGCCGCGCTTCGCGCGCGATCGCGCGGGCGGGCCTCGCTGCGGGGCGAGCGGGCTAGAGCACGCGGCTGGCGTGCTTCGCGAGCGTCTCGCCGATCGTCGCGGGCGAGAGCGACACCGCGACGCCTGCCGCGCGCAGCGCTTCCATCTTGTCGGAGGCGCGTCCCTTGCCGCCGGCGATGATCGCGCCGGCGTGTCCCATGCGCTTCCCGGCCGGTGCGTTCTGTCCGGCAATGAACGCCGCGACCGGCTTCTTCATGTGGGCCCGGATGAACGCCGCCGCAGTCTCTTCCGCCGAGCCGCCGATCTCGCCGATCATGACGATGGCCTTCGTCTCGGGATCCTCCTCGAAGAGCGCGAGCGCGTCGACGAAGTGCGTGCCGATCACCGGATCCCCGCCGATGCCGAGGCAAGTGCTCTGGCCGATGCCGAGCCGCGAGAGCTGATCGACGGCCTCGTAGGTGAGCGTGCCAGAGCGCGACACCACGCCGACCGGACCAGGCCGCGTGATCTTCGCCGGCATGATGCCGATGCGGCACTGATTGGGGACCACGACGCCGGGACAGTTCGGTCCCACCAGGCGCGTGCGCTTGCCTCTCATCGCGCGCTTCGCGCGCGCCATGTCGATCGCGGGGATGCCCTCGGTGATGCACGCGACGAGATCGAGGTCTGCGTCGACGGCCTCGAGGATCGCGTCGGCGGCTCCCGGCGGCGGCACGAACACGACCGACGCGTTCGCGCCGGTCTTCTCCTTGGCCTCCTGCACCGTGTCGAAGATCGGGATGCCGTCGATCACGCTGCCGCCCTTGCCTGGATGGATTCCCCCAACAACTTGGGTCCCGTACTCGACCGAGAGCTTGGCGTGGAACTGGCCCATCTTGCCCATGCCCTGGACGATGAGCCGCGTGTGCTTGCCGGCGAGAATCGCCATGACTACTTCCCCTTCGCCGCGGCGACTGCGCGCTCGGCGGCCTCGGCCAGCGTCTCGGCCGACGTGATGTCGAGGCCCGACTCCGCGAGGATCTTGCGGCCCTCTTCCGCGTTCGTGCCCTGCAGGCGGACGACGAGCGGCACCTTCACGCCGAGCTCAGCGGCCGCCGCCACCACGCCGTCGGCGATCAGGTCGCAGCGCACGATGCCGCCGAAGATGTTGACGAGGATCGTCTTCACGTTCTCGTCGCGCAGGATCAGCTTGAACGCCTCCTTCACCTTCTCCTTGTCGGCGCCGCCGCCGGCGTCGAGGAAGTTCGCGGGCCGGCCGCCGTACACGGTGATCGCGTCGAGCGTCGCCATCGCGAGTCCAGCGCCGTTCACCATGCAGCCGATCTCGCCGTCGAGGCCGACGTAGGCGAGATCGATCTCCTTGGCCGCGCGCTCGCGCGGATCCTCTTCCTCGGGGTCGCGCAGCGCCGCGATGTCGGCGTGCCGGTAGAGCGCGCTGTCGTCGAAGTTGAGCTTGCCGTCGAGCGCGAACAGCTCGCCCTGCGTGGTGACGACGAGCGGGTTGATCTCGACCAGCGAGCAGTCCTTCTCGATGTAGAGGCGGTAGAGCGCGCTCAGGAAATCCTCGAGCTTCTTGGTCTGCGGCGCGTCGAGCGCCAGCGCGCGCGCGATCTTGCGGCATTGATACGGCTGCAGGCCGACCACCGGATCGATGAACTCGGTGTGGATGCGCTCGGGCGTCTTCTCCGCCACCTCCTCGATGTTCATGCCGCCTTCCGTGGAGGCGATCACCGCGAAGCTCTCGGTGGCGCGGTCGAGCGTGAGCGCGAGGTAGAGCTCGCGCGCGATCTCGCTGCCGGCCTCGACGTAGACGCTGCGCACGAGCTTGCCCTGCGGACCCGTCTGGTGCGTGACGAGGGTCATGCCGAGGATCTGGCTCGCGAGCTGCTTCGCCTCCGCGGGCGACTTCGCGAGCTTGACACCGCCGCCCTTGCCGCGGCCGCCCGCGTGAATCTGCGCCTTCACCACGACCACCGGCGTGCCGATCGCCTTCGCCGCGTCCTCGGCCTCGGCCGGCGTCGTCGCGAGCAGGCCCGCCGGCACCGCGACGCCAAAGCTCTTGAACAACGCTTTGGCCTGATACTCGTGAACGTTCATGCGAGTGACCTCGAGCTTCGTGGGAACGGGGACGTCGGTTCACGAGTCGACGCGATCGCGGCGGCCCGGCGCCGAGAGGCGGCTCGGAACGAACGTCCCCTACAGCTTGATCTCTGCGACCAGCTTCTTGACGTGCTCGACGCTGGCGTCGAATTGCTTGCGCTCGTCGGCGTTCATCTCGACCTCGAGCACGCGCTCGACGCCGCCCGCGCCGAGCACGCACGGCACGCCGACGTAAAGGCCGCGCACGCCGTACTCGCCCTCGAGCAGGCACGCGCAGGCGAGCACGCGCTTCTTGTCGCGCAGGATCGCCTCGGCCATCTCGACCGCCGACAGCGCGGGCGAGACGAACGCGGAGCCCGTCTTCAGCAGCGCCACGACCTCGCCGCCCGCGTTCTTGGTGCGCTCGACGATCGCGTTCAGCTTGTCGGGCGCGATGAGCTTCGTCACCGGGATGCCCGCGACGGTGCAGTAGCGCGTGAGCGGCACCATGGTGTCGCCGTGGCCGCCGAGCACGAGCGCGGTCACGTCCTGCACCGAGACGCCCAGCTCCCACGCGACGAAGGCGCGGAAGCGCGCGCTGTCGAGCACGCCCGCCATGCCGACCACGCGGTTCTTCGGGAAGCCCGAGACCTGCTTGAACGTGTAGACCATCGCGTCGAGCGGGTTGCTGACGACGATCACCGTGGCGTTCGGCGCGTTGTCGCGCACGCCGATCGCGACCTGCTTCATGATCGCGAGGTTGGTGTTGAGCAGGTCGTCGCGCGACATGCCCGGCTTGCGCGCGAGGCCGGCGGTGATGATCACGAGGTCGGCGCCGCGGATGCCTTCGTAGCTGTTCGCGCCGGACAGCTTCGCATCGCTGTCCGCGAGCGGAGAGCCCTCCGCCATGTCGAGCGCCTTGCCTTGAGGCAAGCCCTCGACCACGTCGAAGATCACGACGTCGCCGAGCTCGCGGTAGGCGAGCTGCTCGGCGAGCACGCCGCCGATGTTTCCGCCGCCGATCAGGGCAATCTTGGGGCGCGCCATACGGAACCTCTCCTTGCGTCGAGAGCGCGAACGAACGCCGCGCACGTTGAATCGGAAGCCAGCGCCCGCGGCGCGCGGGCGCTCTCTACATGTGGCTGATCACCGCGTCCGCGAACTCCGAGCACTTGAGGAGCTTCGCGCCGTCCATCTGCCGATGGAAGTCGTAGGTCACGGTCTTCGCAGCGATCGCGCCGTCCATGCCCTTGATGATCAGATCCGCCGCCTCGCCCCAGCCGAGGTGGCGGAACATCATCTCGCCGGAGAGCACGACCGAGCCCGGGTTCACCTGATCGAGGTTCGCATACTTCGGCGCGGTGCCGTGGGTGGCCTCGAAGATCGCGTGCCCCGTCGCGTAGTTGATGTTGCCGCCGGGCGCGATGCCGATGCCGCCGACCTGCGCCGCGAGCGCGTCGGAGAGATAGTCGCCGTTCAGGTTCGGCGTCGCGATCACGTCGAAATCCCTGGGGCGCGTCAGCACCTGCTGCAGCGTGATGTCGGCGATCGAGTCGCGCACCATCAGCAGCTTCTTCCATTTGCCGTCGCCGTGGCTCGGCCAGAGTGCGAGCGCCGCCTCGACCTCCTTGCGCACGCTCCCCTTCTGCTCGGGCGTCATCATGTCGTAGCCGGGATCGACGAGCTTCGCGTTTTCCTCGACGGAGAGGCCCGCCTTGGCTTCTTTGTTGCCGAGGATCCAGCTCTCGCGCTCGGTCACGCAGCGGGCGCGGAACTCGCGCGTGGCGAGGCCGTAGCCCCAGTCGCGGAAGGCGCCTTCCGTGAACTTCATGATGTTGCCCTTGTGCACGAGCGTCACACTGCGGCGCCGCTGTGCGAGCGCGTACTCGATCGCCGCGCGCACGAGGCGCTCGGTGCCCTCGCTCGACATGGGCTTGATGCCGATGCCCGAGGTGGCCGGG
>DATBRS010000218.1:0-5314 GCA_036560185.1 Myxococcota bacterium | reverse complement strand
GACTCCTTCTTGGAGAAGCCCACGCGCTCGTAGATCTGCTCGACGATCTCTGCCTTCGTCACGACTTCGTCTCCTCGCCCCGCTAGCGGAGCTCGCCCCCGAAATTCTGCCTCAATGCGGCCACCACGCGCTCCGTGGTCTTCGCGACTTCTTGCTCCGTGAGCGTTCGATCCGTCCGCTGGAACACGAGCCGGAACGCGAGGCTCACCTTGCCGTCCGGCACGCCCTTGCCTTCGTATCGATCGAACACGCTGGCCGACGTGAGCGCCCCGCCCGCCTGCTTGCGGATCGCCTCGAGCACGTCGCCGGCGGGCACCTCGCGCCCCAACAACACCGCGAGGTCGCGCACCACGCGCGGATGCTTCGAGACCTCGCGATAGCGCGGCCCGGCCGTCTTCAGCGCATCGAGCGCGTCGATGTCGACCACCACCAGCGCGGCGGCGACCGTGATCTCGAACGCCGCGGCGCAGGCGGGATGAAGCTCGCCGAGCCGCACGACCGTGCGGCCCGCCACCGAAAGAGTTCCCGAGGCCGCGGGATGCAAGAACGGCTCGCACTCGCCGGCCGCGAAGACGGCGGGCTTCGCGAGGTCCGCGAGCAGGCGCTCGGCGACGCCCTTCGCCTCGAAGAAGACCGGCGTCTCGGCGTGATCCCACACGCCAGGCTCGCTCGCCGTGATCAGCGCGACCGCCTGCAGCGGCTCGCGCGGCAGCTCGCCCGGCCGCGTCGGGGTGAACACGCGGCCCAGCTCGAAGATGCGCAGCGCGCTGATCTGGCGCGCGAGGTTCCCGCGCGCGCTGCGCAGCACCGCGCCGGCGAGCTGCGTGCGCAGCGTGTCCTGGCTCGCGTGGATCGGGTTCACGACGCGCACGCACGCGCGCCGCGGATCGTCCGCTGGCAGGCGCAGCGCGTCGTGTTCGCTCGCGTCGACGCACGTGAACGTGATCAGCTCGGTGAGGCCCGCCCCGACCAGGCTCGCGCGCACGGCGTCGAGCGTCGCGCGGCGCGGTGGCAGCGTGATACCGGAGAGCTGCGCGCCGGGCAGCGTCGCGGGGATCGCGTCGTAGCCGTGGATGCGCGCGATCTCCTCGATCAGGTCCGCGGGAATCGCGAGATCGGCGCGAAAGCGCGGCGGCCGACAACGCAGCAGCGCGCCGTCCCGCTCCGCCGCGACGTCGACGCGCGCGAGCAGCGCGACCATCTCGGCCGGAGAGAGCGTGGTCCCGAGCAGCCGGTTCACGCGCGCGGGATCGAGCGCGATCTCCGCGCAGCGCAGTGCCGGCTCGCCCAGCGCCTCGACGACGCCGGGCGCGACGCTGCCGCCGGCGAGCTCGACGAGCAGCCGCGCCGCGCGATCGGTCGCGCGCGCTTGGCCATCGGGATCGATGCTGCGCTCGAAGCGGTAGCTCGCCTCGCTGTGGAGGCCCAGGCGCCGCGCCGTCTTGCGCACGCGCGACGGATGGAAGTGCGCGCTCTCGAGCAATAGGTTCGTGGTGCCGGCGTGCACTTCGCTGTCGGCGCCGCCCATCACGCCGGCGAGCGCGATCGCGCCCGAGTCGTCGGCGATCACGAGATCGCTGGGCTCGAGCACGCGCGCCTGTCCGTCGAGCGTGCGCAGCATCTCGCCGGCGCGCGCCGCGCGAACGCGAACGGTGCGCCCCTTCAGGCGATCGAGGTCGAAGGCGTGCAGCGGCTGCCCGAGCTCGAGCATCACCAAGTTCGTGACATCGACGACGTTGTTCACGCTGCGCATGCCGGCGGCCTCGAGCCGCGCGGCCAGCCACGGCGGCGAGGGGCCGATGCGCACGCCGCGCACGATGCGCGCGGCGTAGCGGTGGCAGCCCGCGCGATCCTCGACCGCGACCGCGATGCGGCTCGCGGCGGGCTCGCCCGACTCCGCGGGCGCGAGCGGCGGAAGCCGCAGCTCGCCGCCGAAGAGCGCCCTCACCTCGCGCGCGATGCCGAGCATCGAGGCCCAGTCGCCGCGGTTCGGCGTGAGCTCGAAGTCGAGCACGACGTCGCCGGCGCGCAGCACGTCCGTCAGCGGCTTTCCGATCGGGGCGCTCGCGTCCAGCACCAGAATGCCGTCGTGCTCGTCGCCGAGCCCGAGCTCGCGCGCCGAGCAGATCATGCCGTTCGAGACGACGCCGCGGATCTTCGACTTCTTGATGCGCGAGCCGCCCGGCAGCTCCACCCCGACGAGTGCCACGGGCACTTTCTGGCCCGCCGCGACGTTCGGGGCGCCGCACACGATCTCGAGCGGCTCGCCGTCGCCGACGTCGACGCGGCACAGCGAGAGCTTGTCGGCGTCGGGATGCTTCTCGCGCGCGAGCACGTGGCCGACGCGAATCGCCGACAGGTCCGGACCGGTGCGCTCGATGCCCTCGATCTCGATGCCTGCGGTCGTGAGGCGCTCGGCGAGCGCGTCCACGGCGGGCACGTCGACGAACTCCGCGAGCCAGCCGAGCGCAACGCGCATCAGAATTGCTCCAGCACGCGCACGTCGCCGTCGAACAGCAGCTGGATGCTCGGGACTCCGAAGCGATCCATCGCGGGCCGATCGAGCGCCATGCCGAACGCGAAGCCCTGATGAACGTCGGGGTCGATGCCGCAGTTGCGCAGCACGTTCGGGTGGATCATTCCGCAGCCGCCCCATTCGAGCCAACGCTCGCCCCAGCGGAAGTCCATCTCGGCGCTGGGCTCGGTGAACGGGAAGAAGTGCGCGCGGAAGCGGAGCTCCGTGCCCGGCCCGAACAGGTGGCGCGCGAAGGCGTAGAGCGTTCCCTTGAGGTCGCCGAAGCTGACGTCGGGCCCGACGCAGAATCCCTCGATCTGATGGAACATCGGGTAGTGGGTCGCGTCGAGCTCGGGGCGGTAGACGCGGCCGGTCGTGATGAAGCGGAACGGCGGCGTCTTCCCGCTCATCGCGCGAATCTGCACGTTCGAGGTGTGCGTCCGTAACACGTGGCCGCCTTCGACGAAGAAGGTGTCCTGCGTGTCGCGCGCCGGATGGTCGTCGGGGAAGTTGAGCGCGCCGAAGTTGTTCCAGTCGGTCTCGACTTCGGGGCCGTCCTCGACCGAGTAGCCGAGCCCGGCGAAGAACTGATGCATCGAGCGCTCGACGAGATGGATCGGATGCATGTGGCCGCGCGGCGCGGCGGCACCGGGCAGCGTGACGTCGAGGCGCCGCTGCGCGAGCGCCGCGTCGCGCCCCGAGGCGACGAGCTGCGCGTGCCGCGCGTCGGCCCACGCCTCGAGCTGCGCCTTGGCGCGATTCGCGGCGGCGCCGAGCGCGGCGCGCGCGTCGGGCGGCAGCGCGCCGAGCGTGCGCAGCACGCCCGACACGCTCCCCTTCTTGCCGAGGAAGCGCGCGCGCAGCTCGACGAGCTCTTGGATCGAGCGCGCGCCGGCGAGCACGGGCTCCGCCTCGCGCAGAATCGCGTCGAGCTCGCTGGCCGCGCCCGTCACCGTGCGGCCCCCTGGCCGTGAAGGTATGCAGCCGGCGAGTTGCATCGGAACGCTGAGGCGACTGTTCGACTCCGCTCGCTCACGGCTCGCTGCGCGCGGCGAGGCGCCGCTTGCCTAAGCGTTCGCCGCGGCGACCTTGGCGAGATCGCCGAACGCCTTCGGATCGGCGACCGCTAGATCCGCGAGGTTCTTGCGATCGAGCTCGACGCCCGCCCTGGCGAGGCCGTGCACGAGCCGGCTGTACGAGAGGCCGTGCTCGCGGGCCGCGGCGTTGATGCGCGCGATCCACAGGCTGCGGAACTCCCGCTTCCGCTGGCGGCGGTCGCGATAGGCGTACTTGAGCGCGCGCTCGACGGACTCGCGCGCGCGGCGCACGAGCTTGCTACGCGCGCCCCAATAGCCTTCCGCCTGGTCGAGGATTTTCTTGTGTCGGCGGCGCTTCGTGACGCCGCGCTTTACTCGGGCCATTGCATTCTCCTACGGATCGTTCTCTGGATGCAGCTGGCGGCGGGTCGCGCCGCAGCTGATCCGTGGGTTATCAGGGAAAATCAGGCGTACGGAATCAGCTGATCGACCTTCTTGGCATCGCCGGGCGCGAGCACGCCCTTCATGCGCAGGTGCCGCTTCCGCTTGCTGGACTTCTTGGTGAGGATGTGGCGCTTGTTGCGCTTCTGGTACGTGAGCTTGCCGCTCGCCGTCCGCTTGATGCGCTTCTGGGCGCCCTTGTGCGACTTCATCTTCGGCATCGAACTCTCTCTCCTGGGAGCGCTCTCGTCGCTCCGTCGAATCAGGCGTGGGTTTCCTTGGCTGCTTCCGCCGCCGCCGCCAGTGCGGCTTGCTCTGCGTCCGCGGCTGCTTGCCGCGCCGCCTCCTGCTCGTCCGCGCGGCGCGCGGCTTCCGCCACCTCGCGGTTCGGCACGAGCGTCATCGAGAGCGCGCGGCCCATCATCTGCGGGTTGCTCTCGACCGTGACGAGATCGCCGAGCACGGCGCGCACCTGGTCGAGCTTGTCGTAGCCCGCCTTGCGGTGCGCCATCTCGCGGCCCTTGAACATCACGGTGACTTTGACCTTGTCGCCTTCGATCAGGAACTTGCGCGCGTTCTTCAGCTTGAACTGGAGATCGTGCTCGTCGGTCGCCGGGCGCATCTTCACTTCCTTCAGCTGCGCCGTGCGTCCCTTGCCCTTGGCCTTGCCTGCCGCCGCTTTCTTCTTCTGCTCGTACTTGTACTTGCCGTAATCCATGATGCGGCAGACGGGGGGCCGTGCGTTCGGCGCGACCTCGACGAGGTCGAGGCCGGATTCCTGCGCCTTCACGATCGCATCCTCGGGCGTCATCACGCCGAGCTGCTCTCCTTCGGCGCCGATCACCAGGATCTCGCGCACCCGGATGCGCTCGTTGACGCGGGTCGTGTCCTTCTCGGCGATGCTCGTACCCTCCCTCTCTCGATCTTGCCCTGGACCTGCGCCCGGGCTGTTAGGTCTCACGCCGCGCGACGCGCGCGGCGAGATCGGCGACGAAGGCGTCCAGCGCCTGCGCTGCCGCATTGCGATCGCCCCGCGCGCGGAAGCGCGGGGTCACGCTGTTGGCGGCCTGCTCCTGGTCCCCGACCACGGCCATCACGGGGATCTTCATCAGCTCGGCTTCGCGAATCTTGTAGTTCAGCTTCTCGGCGCGATCGTCGAGCGCCACGCGCAGGCCCGCGGCGGTGAGCGCGTCGCGCACCTTCCCGGCGTATTCGTGGTGGCGATCCGCGATCGGCAGCACGACGACTTGTTGGGGAGCCAGCCAGAGCGGGAAGTCGCCGGCCGTATGCTCGATGTAGAGCGCGATGAAGCGCTCGAGCG
>DATBRS010000217.1:0-4251 GCA_036560185.1 Myxococcota bacterium | reverse complement strand
ATCAGGTGCGTGGGCGCGACGTCGTCCGGCCAGGGCTGGATCATGTCGATGTTCGCGCCGAGGTTCGCGGCGGCGTACGCGGCGCGGACGCGCAGGCCCTTCGCGAGCTTCGCGAGCGCCGCCGGATTCGCATTCGCGGTGGTCGCGTCGATGCTCGCGGTGGAGGAGCTCGCAATGCCGGCGCCTACGCCGAACAGCTTCGGAGCGAGCTTCTGGAGCTGGAGCTCCTGCAGTCTGCCCGCGTCCTGTGCCAGCGCCGGCGCGGCCAGCGCGAACGCGAGGACGTACGAAATCCTGATTCGCTTCATGTCGTCGTCTCCTGGGAGATGAGGGTTGGGGAGCGACGGCGATGCTCGTGGCCGCATGTGAACGGAGCGTGGCGGTGAACGAGCGAAGGCGAGACGAACCGTCGACGTTCTTCGAGGAGACGGCGAAGAACGTGCGCGGGACTCCATCGAGTCTCCCTCGCGCGCGCCGTCGTTCAGTCCGCGCGCCGCGCTGCGCCGCCTTCAGTGCTTGCCGGCGTACTTCTCGCCCGCTTCGACCGCGAGCGCGAGGGAGTTCTCGCGCGGCGGGAGCGGGCAGGTGGCGAACGCGGTGAAGGCGCAAGGAGGGCTATAGGCGCGGTTGAAGTCGAGATCGACGCTGCCGTCAGCGTCGGGAGCGGGCGCATCGAGGAAACGGCCCGTCGGGTAGGTCGATCGCCCAGCGGTCTGATCTCTGAAGACGATGAAGAAGCCGGCGCCGTCTCCCTTCAGCGCGGCGAGGCGGTACTCCTTCTCGCCAACGCTGAAGACCAAGTGTCCCGGCGAGGGCTCGTTCGCGATCTGGTCGAGCACGTTCACGATGGCGAGCGTGGTGCCGGGCGGCGATGGCTCGAGCCGCGCGCGCACGCGCCAAGAGGGATCCGGCTTGAACCAAGCGAGGCCCGTGAACGCGGCGCGGGCGGGATGATCGCGGTCTCTCGCCCGAAGCAGGAAGACGTCGCCGCGGCGAATCACGTGCAGCCGGAGCGAGCCCGCCTCGAGCAAAGTGGACTTGCCCGCGGAGTCGTCGTTCAAGGTGCGTGTGGTGATGGCCTGTTCGTCCACGCGCACGTCGGCGCCCGCAGCAGTGCTCCAGGTGACTGTGTCACCCGCGACGTTCACGCTGCCGAGCTGCGCCGGAGCGCGGTCGCTCGGCAGAACCGCGACGCTGTGCGGGTCGGAGCCGACGCTGTTGGCGCCTTGCTCGAGCGGAAAGCGGCCCACCAGAGTGATCCACCCGTCGGGCCCGCCGATCGAGATCTCCTCGTCGGCACGGAAGCGCGCCAGCCCCTCGGCCCACGCCGGGTCGGGTGCAGCAGGCGGCGCAGGGGGCTCGGAGCACGCCGTCGTCGAGCAGATCAGCAGCACGCCGACGCTGTAGACGGATCGCAGCATGGAGCCCAGCCTAACGTTTCGCCGCGCCGCTCGTTGGCGCGGGGCGTCGCGGCGGGCTAACCGCCTCCCCTTCTCGAAGGAGCGCGGATGAGCGGCGTCGCCCTGATTACTGGCACTTCGTCCGGCATCGGCCTCGCAACCGCGATCGCGTTCGCGAAGGCGGGCTTTCGCAGCGTCGCGACCCTGCGCGATCCCGCGAAGGCGGATGCGCTGCGCGAACGCGCCGCGCGCGAGGGCGTCGCCGTCGACGTGCGCGCACTCGACGTCGAGCGCGCGGACAGCGTCGCGAGCTGCGTGGCCGGCGTGCTGCGCGATTTCGACGCGATCGACGTGCTCGTGAACAACGCCGGCGCCGGCTTCGTGGCGGCGCTGGAGCAGACCTCGGAGGCCGAGCTACGCAGCGTGATGGAAGTCAACTTTTTTGGCGTGTGGCGCACCACGCAGGCCGTGCTGCCGGCGATGCGCGCCGCCGGGCGAGGGCGCATCGTGAGCGTCACCAGCATGGGCGGCCTGTTCGGACAGCCGTTCAACGACGCGTACTGCGCCGCGAAGTTCGCCGTCGAGGGCGCGATGGAGGCGCTCGCGCCGGTGGCCGCGCGCTTCGGCGTGCAGGTCGCGCTGGTCGAGCCCGGGCCCGTGAACACCGAGTTCGTCGCGTCGGTGATGCGCAGCTCGCCGGTCGTCACCGCCACCCAGCCGGACGCGTACAGCGAGCTGATGGCCCGCTACCGCGCCAGCACCGCGAACGTGTTCGCGACGCTCGGCCAAACCGGCGACGACATCGCGCGCGTGATCCTCGAAGCCGCGACCGCCGCGCAGCCGCACTTCCGCTACGTCACCTCGGAGTTCGCGCGCGGCCTCGCCGCGCAGAAGTACGTCGACCCGACGGGCGACTCCGTCGTAGCGATCTTCGGCGCGCGGCTCGGCTGAGTCTCCGCGGTCAGCGCCGCTTCGGCTGATACTTCTCGATCTCGGGCAGCACCTCGTTGCCGAGGATCTCGATCGTGCGCATCACCGATTCGTGCGGGTGATACCCGAACTGCACGTAACAGATCAGCTGGTCGACCCCGAGATCGGCGTAGTGCTTCATCTTCTCGAGGCAGCGCTGCGCGTCGCCCACCACGATCATGTCGGCGTCGTGGAAGTGCTGGATCGGGATGTCGCCGTCGAGCAGCGGCTTCATCAGTGGAAAAGTCGCGTCCTGCTCCGCCTTGCTTAGGTGCACGAGCTCCCAGTCGAGCGTGAACTGCGCGAGGTGCTGATACCACCACGCGACGCTCTTCCAGATCCCGTTCGCCTCGGCTTGCTGCATCGAATCCGCGCAGTGCACGAGCGTGTAGGCGGCCACCTTGTTGGTGGAGACGTCGGTCAGCGGCTTCGCGCGCTGCTGCGCCTTGCGGTAGGCCTCGATCTGCTGCGCCATGCGTTCGAGCGGCTGCATGATCGCGAACGAGAGCATGCCGAGCGCGTTCTCGCCGGCGACCTCGCACGAGCCGTCGCTCGTCGCTGCCATCCAACACGGCGGGTGCGGATCCTGATAAGGCTTCGGCGTGACCACGCGCTCGGGGAATTTGAAGGTGGGCGAGTCCCACGAGAAGCGTTCCTCGCGCCACATGCCGCAGATCACCTCGATCGCTTCTTTCCACTGCTCGCGCGACTTCTCGCGGTCGACGTGGAAGGCGGTCTGCTCCATCGGCGTCGAGCGGCCCGTGCCCCACTCCGCGCGGCCGCGCGAGAGGATGTCGAGCGTCGCCACTTTCTCGGCGACGCGCGCCGGATGCGTGAAGCCGAAGGGCGTGAGCGTCACGCCGAAGCCGAGGCGGATGCGCTCGGTGATCTGCGAGAGCGCGCCTAGCAGTACCTCGGGCGCGGGGCAGTGCGAGCGCCCTTCGCGGAAGTGGTGCTCGACCGCCCAGATCGTGTGGAAGCCGAGCCGGTCCGCGAGCTTGATCTGCTCGATCGCCTCGTAGTAGGCGCGCCGCTCGCGCTCGCGCTGCCCCCACGGATGGGGCTTGCCCCAAGGCTTCGGGGCGTCCACTTCGTAGAGCAGATCGAGCTTCAAGGAAGCACCTCGGGTTGCGCGGCCTGCGGCGTAGCGCAGCAGCGCTGTGCGCCACCACTCGCGCGCGTGGCCTTGCTCAGTCGAACTTGAACGGGAAGCGCGTGGTCTGACCGCCGTCGACGATCAGCGTCTGGCCCGTGACACGTCGCGCGAGCTCCGAGACGAAGAACACCGCCGCGTTCGCGATGTCCTCGGGCGACGCCATGCGCGCCAGCTCCGCGGCCGCCGGCGTGCGGATCGCGCCGCTCGCCCAAGCCGCCTCGATGCGCGGTGTGCGCACGGTCCCGGGCACGACCGCGTTCACGCGGATGCCGTGCGGCCACCACTCCTCGGCCGCGGTCTTCACCAGCGCGAGCAGCCCCGCCTTCGCCGCACCGTAAGCGCCGTGATTCGCGGCCGAGAACGTGCCGCTCACCGAGCCGACGACGCACAGCGCGCCGGGCTGCTTCGCCTCGATCCAGCCGCTCGCCGCGGCGCGCGCCACGTACCAGTGCTGCTTCAGGTTCACCGCGAAGTCGCGCTCCCAGGCGGCTTCGTCGAGCTCGAGCAATGCGCCCCACGATGCGGAGCCGACGATGTTCACGACTGCGTCGAGCGCGCCGAACGCGGCTCGCGCCTCGGCGACCGCCCGCGACGCCTCCGCCGCGCGCGTCACGTCTGCGCACAGCGCCGCCGCGCGCACGCCCAGCGCGCGCGCTTCCTCGGCGACGCGCTCCGCGCGCTCGCGCTCGCTGTCGAGCACCGCGACGCGCGCGCCGAGCCGCGCGA
>DATBRS010000216.1:0-13342 GCA_036560185.1 Myxococcota bacterium | reverse complement strand
TGTGTTGTTGGAGATGCCGCCGTCGACGAGCAGCTTGCCGCCTTCCTCGACGGGAGCGAACACGCCCGGCAGCGACATGCTGGCGCGCACCGCGGTCGCGAGATCGCCCGACGCGTGAACCTCGGGCTTCCCCGTCACGACGTCCGTCGAGACCGCGCGAAACGGCACGTGCAGCTGGTCGAAGTCGTGGATCTCGGCCACCGGCATGAAGAGCCGGCGCAAGATCAGGTTCAGCTTCTGGCCTTGTACCAGGCCCCACGGCAGCGCGATGCCGCCGCCCTTCTTTATGCCGAGCTTCAGGGAGGTGAGGAAGTTGCGATCGTCCTCCTTGCGCCGGAAAGAGCGATGCGCTCGCGGGGGCGCGTCGTCGAAGGAGTCCTGCCAATCGATCTCGTCGACGATCTTCTCCATTTCGTCGGGCGAGTAGCCCGCCGCGTAGAG
This sequence comes from Myxococcota bacterium, assembly GCA_036560185.1. Classification (GTDB taxonomy): domain Bacteria; phylum Myxococcota_A; class UBA9160; order UBA9160; family UBA6930; genus VGRF01. The sequence goes on along the minus strand of DATBRS010000216.1, from coordinate 12,901 downwards.
CCCGCCGATGATCGAGCCCATGCTCGTGCCGGTGATTAGGTCGACCGGCACGCGGTGCTGCTCGAGCACGCGCAGCACGCCGATGTGCGCGATTCCGCGCGCTCCGCCGCCCGACAGCACGAGCCCGACGCGCGGGCGCCCCTTGGCTGGCTGCGCGGCCTCCGGTGCGGGCTGGGCGAGCGCCGCCGAGGCGATTCCCAGGGCGATCCCTGCGGCGCGCGCGATCGGTGCGAGGCGGATGCGCGCCATGCGAACTCCCTCTTGTCGGCTGGGCACGGCCGGCAGGATGTCGCGCTTTCGAGCGGGCGTCATCACGCCGCGCGTGTCGACGAGCGCGTGAGACGAAATCCGGCGGTGACGCCGGCTCCGGAGTAGAGTGCCGGTGCACACTCACCCTCAGCGAGTTCCAAGGGAGTCGTCCATGCCCGCGCCCATTCGCGTGATCGGCCTCATCCTCCTCATCGCCTTGGCCTCGACGAGCTCGGCGGCCGCAGACACCGCGGCCGAAATCAACCGCGACTCCACGGCGGCGCTGAACGACCTATACGCCAAGAACCCCGCTGCGAAGACGTTGGCCGGCAAAGCCAAGGCGATTCTCATCTTCCCGAGCATCGTGAAGGGCGGCTTCATCGTCGGCGGCCAAACCGGCACCGGTGCGCTGCGCAAGGGCGGAAAGACGGTCGGCTTCTACCGCTCCGTGGCGGGCTCGTACGGTCTTCAAGCCGGAGTCCAGAAGTTCGGTTACGCGATGATGTTCATGGACAACGCCTCGCTCGCCTACCTCGACAAGAGCGACGGCTGGGAGGTGGGCGTCGGACCGAGCCTCGTGATCGTCGACGAGGGGAAGGCGAAGTCGCTCACGACGACCACGGCGAGGGAGGGCGTGTACGCCTTCATCTTCGACCAAAAGGGACTCATGGGCGGCATGGGGATCCAGGGCTCGAAGATCACCCGCTTCACCCCGAAGAAGTAGGCGGCGGCGCGCTGCTAGCGGGCGCCCTTCAGTTGTTGGGGACCGAGATCGGCATGCGCCCGCGCCGTCGAGGCGAGCCGACGCGCGAATCCGCTTGCCCGCGCGAATGAGATCGCGCTACGAAGGGTGTCGCGTTCCGCCCAGCTCTGGGGCTGGACGACTGCGCGCGGATTCGCCGCGCGCGCTCACGAGGAGACCGACGTGATTTCCCTCCGCTCCATCGCCATGGGCATCCTGATCGCTGCCAGCTTCGGCTGCGCGACGACGCGAATCGAGAACGTTTGGGTCGATCCCGCGGCGACGCCTCCAGCGTTCGCGTTCTCGCAGGTGCTGGTCGTCGCGAAGACGAACGACGGCGTAATTCGGCGTGCGACCGAGGACGCCATGGACTCGGCGTTCTCGACGAGCCCGCGCGTGCAGAGCGGGCAGATGGCCGTGCATCCGGCATACACGCTGCTCGACGACTCCGACCTCGCAAACGTGCCGAACGCACGCCGAAAAGTGGAGGCCGCCGGCTACGACGGTGTCGTGCTGGTGAGCATGGTCTCGTCGGAGCAGCGCGTGTCGAGCACGCCGCCGAGTTATCACGGCGGCTTCTGGGGCTTCTACGGCGGCGGAGCGGTGATGTACGACCCGGGCACGATTCGGACCGACACCATCCTCAGGCTGCAGGTCAGCGTCTACTCGCTGAAAGAGGACAAGCTGCTCTGGTCGGGCATGAGCCGCAGCATGAACCCGGACCGGATCGACGAGCTCGTTCAGGAGGTGGCGGTGGCAGTGCGCGAGGATTTGCAGAAGCGGCAGCTGATTCCCTGACGCCGCCGTGCGGCGGCGCGAGGCGCGCCGTCGCCTATTGCGCGCCCGGCAGCTCCGGCGTCTCGCCGTCGGGGAAGCACTCGACGAACGAGCCCATGCGCTCCCAGCGCATGCGGCCTGTGAGATTGTCGAGCCAGGTCAGCGGATTGAGCAGCGAGAGCCACGAGCCGTTCCAGTTCCACGACCAGTAGTTGAGGCCCGCGGGCCCTGCGAGCGCCGATTTCGGGACCGTGCCGGCCCAACGGCCGTCGCGGGAGTTGTCACGGTTGTCGCCCATGAACAGGTAGCGGTCTGCGGGAATCGTGAGCTCCGCGACGTTTCGACCGGGGTCGTAGTGCGGATCGTCGAGCACGTAGTGGCGACACTCGCCGAGCGTCTCGATCCACACCTCGCGCGTGACGCCGGCGCGCGCGTCGTCGTCGCTCGTGTACGTGAGCTCCGTCTTCTCGAGCGGCGCGGGCTCGCCGTTCAAGATCAAGCGCCCGGCCTGGAAAGCGATGCGGTCCCCAGGCAGGCCGACGAGGCGCTTCACGAAGTTGTCCGTCGGCAGCTTCGGATCCGCGTCGGGCGGCACGATCTCGCCGTCCGGCGTGCGCGCGAAGCGGAACACGACAACCTCGCCGCGATGCGGCTCGCGCACCGCAGGCAGGCGCCACGCGGCGCCGGGCAGCTGCGCGCCGTAGACGAACTTGTTGACGAACACGTGGTCGCCGATCAGCAGCGTCGGGAGCATCGACTCGCTCGGCACGTAGAACGTCTGGAACACGAACGTGCGGATGGCGAGCGCGACGGCGATCGCTCCCAACAACGACGGCAGCTCGTCGCGCGCCCAGCTCTTCTCGCGCGCGCTCTCGTCCGGCTCCGCACCGCCACTTCCCCTGCTTGCGTCGTTCATTCTGCGTCGGGCCTCTCTTGTTCGAAGCGCGGGCCGTTCCCCAGCCAGGTCGCGACGACGCCGACGATCTCGGCGCGCGGAATCGAGCCGAAGTCGCGGCTGTCCGCCGAGTGATCGCGATTGTCGCCGAGCACGAAGAAGTGGTCCGCGGGCACGACCGCCGCGCAGCCCGCGCGCTGGCGCTCGGGATCGTCGAGCAGCGCGTGCTCGACGGCGCCGAGCTGCTCTCGCACGCCGGAGAGCGCGCGTCCGCGCGCGTCGACCCGCAGCGTTCCCGTGCGCCACTCGTCGGCAGCGACTCCGTTCACGAGCACTCGCCCGGCGCGCAGCTCGACGCGCTCGCCCGCGAGTCCCACTACGCGCTTCACGTAGCGCTCACCCGCGTGCTCGAACACGACCACGTCGCCGCGGCGCGGGACCGCGAGCTTGTTCACGAACAGGCGGTCGCCGGCTTCGAGCGTCGGGAGCATCGAATCCGAGGCGACCTCGAACGGCTCGAACGCGAGCGCGCGGATCGCGAGGGCCGCCAGCACCGGCGCGGCCAGCGCGAGCGCCCAGCGCAGGCGCAGCGCGCCGCTGCGCGGCGCGGGCAGCGCGGCAGCGGCCACTACTCGTCCCCCAAGCGCAGCGCGGCGAGGAAGGCCTCCTGCGGGATCTCGACCGAGCCGACGCGCTTCATGCGCTTCTTGCCTTCCTTTTGCTTCTCGAGCAGCTTGCGCTTGCGCGTGATGTCGCCGCCATAACACTTCGCGGTCACGTTCTTGCGCAGCGCCTTCACGGTCGTGCGCGCGATGATCTTCGCGCCGATCGCCGCCTGGATCGCCACCTCGTACTGCTGCCGAGGGATGAACTCCTTCAGCTTCGAGGCCAGCTCGGCGCCGCGCGTCTGCGACTTGTCGCGATGCACGATCAGCGAGAGCGCGTCGACACCGTCGCCGTTCACGAGGATGTCGAGCTTGATCAAGTCCGCTCGCTGATACCCGATCAGGTCGTAGTCGTAGGAGCCATAGCCGCGCGTCAGGCTCTTGATCTTGTCGTGGAAGTCGTTGACGACCTCGGCGAGCGGCAGCTCGTAGCGGATCTGCACGCGCGCTCCGTGCACGGACATGTCGCGCTGCACGCCGCGGCGGTCCTGACACAGCGCCATGATCGGACCGACGTACTCGTTCGGCGTGTGGATGGTCGCGAGGATCACCGGCTCCTCGACGCGATCGAGCAGGCCGGGATCGGGCAGCGCCGCCGGCGACTCGATCTCGAAGCTCTCGCCGTCCGTCTTCACGACGCGGTAGCGCACGGTCGGCGCCGTCGTGATGAGCGAGAGGTTGTACTCGCGCTCGAGCCGCTCCTGGATGATCTCGCCGTGCAGGAAGCCGAGGAAGCCGCAGCGGAAGCCGAAGCCGAGCGCCGCGCTCGACTCGGGCTCGTAGCGGAACGAGGAGTCGTTGATGCGCAGCTTCTCGAGCGCGGCCTTGAGCGGCGCGTAGCCGTCGGCCTCGATCGGGTAGAGGCCCATGAACACCATCGGCTTCACTTCGCGGAAGCCGGGCAGAGCAGTGGGCGCCGGCGCCTTGGCGAGAGTCACCGTGTCGCCGATGTGCACCTCGGCGAGCGACTTCATGCCGCAGAACACGATGCCCACTTCGCCTGCGGCGAGCTCGTCCACCTTGCGCGGATGCGGATCGATCACGTCGAGCTCGGCGATCTCGTGCTCGATCTTGTCGGCCATCAGCAGCGCCATGTCGCCCTTGCGCAGGCGACCCTCTTTCACGCGCACCAGAATCGCGACGCCCATGTACGGGTCGAACCAGGCATCGAAGATCAGCGCACGCGTGTGCCGCGCCTCTGGATCACCGATCGGCGGCGGCACCACCTCGACGATGCGCTCGAGCACTTCCCGGATGCCCTGCCCCGTCTTCGCGCTGATCGGCAGCACACTCTCGGCTTCGAGCCCGATCACGTCCTCGATCTCCTGCGCCGCGCGATCGGCGTCGGCCGCGGGCAGGTCGATCTTGTTCGCCACGGGCACGATCGCGAGGTTCGCGTCGAGCGCGAGGTAGGCGTTCGCGAGCGTCTGCGCTTCGATGCCCTGAGAAGCGTCCACCACGAGGATCGCGCCCTCGCAAGCTTGCAGCGCGCGCGACACCTCGTAGGAGAAATCCACGTGCCCGGGCGTGTCGATCAGGTTGAGCGTGTACTCGACGCCGTCGCGCGCGGTGAACTTCATGCGCGCGGTCTGCGCCTTGATCGTGATGCCGCGCTCCTGCTCCAGCTCCATCTTGTCGAGGAACTGCGCCTTCTTCTCGCGCCCGATCAGCGTGCCGGTCTCCTCGAGCAAGCGATCGGCGAGCGTGCTCTTGCCGTGATCGATGTGCGCGATGATGCAAAAGTTTCGGAGGCGCTTGGGGTCCATCGGTCTCGGATCGAGCTGGGTGCCGCTGCTCTTGATAGGGACAGCCGCGACGCCTTGCGTCGTCGGCTGCGAGGCGGATCAGCCGCGACGTTCCGTCGGCGGCTGCATTCGCCGAGTCGGAACCTTAGGCACTCGGACGTGGCACGCCGAGGGCTTCGTAGAAGTAATCGCGCGTGCGCTGGAGGCCGTCCTCGACGGCCACGCGCGGCTGCCAGCCGAGCTCGCGCTGCGCCAGCGAGCTGTCCGGGCGCCGCGACTTCGGGTCGTCCGGGGGCAGCGGCCTGTGCACGATCTTGCTCTTGCCGCTGCACAGCGCGTTGATGCGCTTCGCGAGCTCGAGCATCGAGACTTCCGCCTGGCTGCCGATGTTCATCGGCCCCACGTAGCTCGAGCCGAGCAGGCGCCAGATGCCCTCGACCAAATCGTCGACGTAGATGATCGAGCGAGTCTGCGAGCCGTCGCCGTAGACGGTGAGATCCTGGCCGCGGATCGCCTGGGTGAAGAAGTTCGGGATCGCGCGGCCGTCGTTCACCTGCATGCGCGGGCCGAAGGTGTTGAAGATGCGCACGATGCGCACATCGACACCGTGGTGGCGGTGGTAGGCCATCGTCATCGCCTCGGCGAAGCGCTTCGCCTCGTCGTAGACCCCGCGGATGCCCACCGGGTTCACGTTGCCGAAATACGATTCGGGCTGGGGCGAGACGAGCGGATCGCCATAACACTCGGACGTGCTCGCGAGCAGGAAGCGCGCGCCTTTCGCCTTCGCGAGGCCGAGCGCCTTGTGCGTGCCGAGCGATCCGACCTTCAGGATCTGGATCGGCAGGCGCTCGAAATCGGCCGGGCTCGCGGGCGATGCGAAGTGCAGGATCGCGTCGAGCTCACCGTTCACGTGGAGGTAGTTCGTGACATCGTAGTGCTCGAACGAGAACTTCGGATTGCCGAGCAGCGGCTGGATGTTCGCCATGCTGCCCGTCAGCAGATTGTCGAACACGATCACCTCGCATCCCTCGGCGAGCAGACGGCGGCACAGGTGCGAGCCGATGAAGCCGGCGCCGCCGGTCACGAGCACGCGTTCGAGCTTTCGCTTCGCCATGAATCCTCCGCTCTGCGATTTCCTAAGCGCTCGGTGCGTCCGGCGAGGCGAGGTACGCAGCCAGCGCCGCACGCCAGTCGCGCGGCGCCAGGCCGAGCGCTCTCGCCTTGCTCAAATCGAGGACCGAATGGCGCGGGCGCGGCGCAGGCAGCCCGAGCTGTTCGGTCGTGAGGGGCTCAATCGGCCGATCGGCGAATCCGCACGAGTCGAGCACCGCGCGCGCGAACTCGAGCCAAGTCGCCTCGCCGTCGTTCGCGAAGTTCACGATGCCGGAGGCTCCCGCGTCGACCAGCTGCGTGATGGCCCGCGCGAGGTCCGCCGCGTAGGTGGGGCGGCCGCGCTGATCGGCCACGACGCGCAGCGGTTTTCCTTCGCGCGCCTGCGCCAGGATCGCGGCGGGGAAATTGCGGCCGCGGCCGTACACCCAGCTCGTGCGCACGACGAGCGCGCCCGGCGCCGCCAGCGCCGCGCGCTCACCCGCGAGCTTGGTGCGCCCGTACACCGAGCGCGGTGCGGGCGCGTCGTCCTCGCGGAGCTGCCGCTGCGCATCGCCGGCGAACACGTAGTCGGTGGAGAGCTGCACGAGCCTCGCGCCGGATGCCGCGCAAGCGCGCGCCAGCGCCGCGACCGCCGTGGCGTTCGCGCGCTCCGCGAGCGCCGGCTCGCGCTCGCAGGTGTCGACCTTGGTGAGCGCCGCGCAGTTCACCACGACGCGGGGCGAAGCGCGCGTGAACGCGCGCGCGAGCTGCGCGTCGTCGCAGATGTCGAGCTCGGCGTGGGCGGGCGCCGAGAAATCCGCGCCGCCCGCACGGAGCAGGACCTGCAAAGCGCTGCCGAGCTGTCCCGCGCCTCCCGTGACGAGCCAGCTCATCGCGCGCTTGCGCATTGAGCTTCGCTTGCGCACTGGCCTTCGCTCGGCTGCGCCTCGCTGCGCGCTGCGCTTGCGCACTCGACTCCGCTCGGCTGCGCCTCGCTGCGCGCTGCGCTTGCGGGGCCCCGGTGACGTGTGCCCGAACCCGCTGCGCCAGGGCGCTGCGGACCCCGAGGCCGCTGTTCGACTTCGCTGGGCTGCGCCTCGCTGCGCGCTGCGCTTGCGCTCAATTCTTCTCTCGCGCGAGCACCCAGGTCGGGAGGCGCTGCTCGCGCTTGAGCGCGTCGGCGAGCGCGTCCGCTTGGGCGCGCGACTCGATCGGGCCGACGCGCACCTTGAAGCGCGCGCCGTTGCCGCCCTCGTCCGCGACGTACGTGGGATGGCCGAGCCGCGTCAGCTCCGCCGCCAGCGCGTCCGCAGCGTGCCCCGTCGCGAACGCGCCGACTTGCACCGCGAAGCTCGCGGTCGGCGGCGCGCTCGAGACGTCCGGCGTGCGTGGGGCGGCACCGCGCGCCTCCGCTTCCGACGCATCGGTCGCGTCCTCGTGCACGCGCGGCGGCGCCTTCTCGGGCAGCGGCACTTCGGTCGTCTTGCCGGCCAGGTGATCGACCACGAGCTCCGGCTCTTCGTACGCTGCACCCGCCACGAGACCGACGCCGAAGCCGGCCACGATCAGCAGCAGCGCGCCCGCGAGCGTCGCGATCCAGCCCGGTCCCGCTCTCTTCGCTTCCTTGTCGTTCGTCACATCCGCTCCGGTGCGCTCATGCCGAGCAGCGCGAGTCCGTTCGCCACCACGGTGCGCACGGCAGCCACCAAACCGAGCCGCGCCGCCGTGAGCTCCGCGTCTTCCGACAGCACGCGGTGGTTCTTGCCGTCTTGGAGATAGGGATTCCACAGCGCCGCGACGTCGCGCACGTAGTACGCGATGTGATGCGGCTCGCGCGCCGCGGCAGCTCGCGCGACCGTCTCCGGAAACTCCGCGAGCTTTCGGATCAGCTCGATCTCCTCCGGCAGCGCGAGCCGCTCGCCGCTGGCCTCGCCCGACTTCGGCAGCGGCACGCCGCGCTCGGCCGCCTGCCGCTCGATCCCGCAGCAGCGCGCGTGGGCGTACTGCAAGTAGTACGCGGGGTTCTTGGTCCAGTCGGTGTCCTTGGCGAGCGCGAGGTCGAAGTCGAGGTGGCTCTCGGAGCGCCGCTGGATCATGAAGAAGCGGAACACGTCGGCGCCGACTTCCTTCACCAGCTCGTCGACGGTGATGAAGGTGGCGCGGCGCGTCGACTGCTTCACCGTCTGGCCGCCCGACGAGAGCGTCACGAACTCGTAGAAGACGAACTCGACGGCGTCCGCGGGCAGCCCGAGCGCGGAGAGCGCCGCCGTCACGTACGGCCCTTGGTCCTTGTGGTCGGCGCCCTGCACGTCGATCACGCGCTCGAAGCCGCGCTCCAACTTCTGGCAGTGATAAGCGATGTCGGGGAGCAGATAGGTCGGCTCGCCGGAGCTCTTCACCAGCACGCGATCGCGCGCGAGCCCGAGATCGGTCGCGCGCAGCCACACCGCGCCGCCCTCCTCGTAGACGCGCGTGGTGGCGCGCAGCGCGGCGAGCGCGCGCTCCACGCGCTGCTCGGCGTACATCGTCGTCTCGTTGGTGTAGACGTCGAAGCTGACGCCGAGCGAATCCTGCGTCGCGCGAATCTCGGCGAAGATGCGCTGCTCGGCCTCGATGCGGAAGCCGCGGTCGCCCGGCTCCTCGAGCCAGCCCTCCCCCTCGCGCGCGATGATCGCGTCGGCGATGTCGGTGATGTAGCCGCCCTGATAACCCTCGCGCGGGAACACGACCGGCTTGCCGCCGATCTCGGCGGGCCAGGGCAGCTCCGCATCCTTGAGCGCCGCATCGGGGGGCGCGGCCGCGCGGCCCAGGCGCTCGAGGTAGCGCGCACGCACCGACTCGCCGAGCACGCGCATCTGGCGGCCGCCGTTGTTGAAGTAGTACTCGCGCGTGACGTTCCAGCCGGTGGCGTCGAAGAGGCGCGCGATGCAATCGCCGAGCACCAGATTGCGGCCGTGCCCGACCGAGAGCGGGCCGGTCGGATTCGCCGACAGGAACTCGACCATGACTCTGCGGCCTTTGCCGGCATCGCTGCGGCCGTAATTGCTGCCGGCCGCGAGAATGTTCTCGAGTGCGCCGCGCCAGCGCGCGCGATCGAGCCAGAAATTCACGAAGCCCGGGCCCGCGATCTCCGCTCGCGCGACCAGCCCGCCGGCGTTGCCGAGCCGCGCGACGAGCGTCTGCGCTACGGCGCGCGGCGGCAGCTTCAGCCGCTTCGCGAGCACCAGCGCCGCGTTCGTCGCGAAGTCGCCGTGCTCGGCCTGACGCGGCGGCTCGAGGGCGACGTCGGGCGCGCTCGCGGCGTCACCGGCCTCGGCGAGCAGGGCCTGGATGGTGGCATCGAGCGCCGCTTGCAGTCGTTCGCGCACGGAAATCTCTCAGGGACGGAGCGCCAGCTCGCGCAGCGGGGGCGGGTTCGAAGGCGGGCGGAGAGTCGCGGCGAGGGCGGGATTCGTCAAGGATTTCGCAGGCTTGTGGTTTCTTCCTCGCGCACGACCCATTCGCCCGGGCGAGCCAGCCCGAGGTCTCCGCGGATCGCGCCCTCGATCGCGAGCGGATCCGATTTCAGGGCCGCCGCCTCCGCCTCGTGCGCCGCGATGCGCGCCTCGATCTCGGCGATGCGCTTCTTCGCGGCAGCGGCGTCTCGCCGCAGCGCGATCCAGTGTCCGGCACCGGTGTCGCGATCCAAGAGACCCGTCACGAGCAGCACGGCGGCCACGCCCGTCGCGATCAGCGCGCTCGTCACGAAACCGCGCACGCGCTTCTGCTTGACGCGTTCCGACGGAAGCCGCTTGGCCTTGGACTTCTTCACGCCCCGCCCCCCGGCGCGCACAGTAGCCGCGGCGTTTTCCGGCGCATTCGCGCGAGCGAGCTAGTTCGGCGTCGCGAGCAATCGCTCCACGCGGGCGACGTATTCGGGCGCGTCCCAATCGCGCTCGCCGATGTAGCGCTGGACGAGCACGCCCTCGCGGTCGATCAGGAAGCTCTCCGGATAACGGAAGCTCTGGTAGCTCCCGGCGATTCGCTTGTTCGCGTCGAGCGCGATCGGGAACGTGAGTCCGAGGCGCTGCTGGAAGCGCGCGACGGCGCGCGGGTCGTCGTCTTCGGAGATCGCCACCAGCTCGAAGCCGCGAGGCGCGAGCCGCGCGTACAGGCGCTGCATCGCGGGCATCTCTTGCTCGCACGGCGCGCACCAGGTCGCCCAGAAGTTCACGAGCACGACCTTGCCGCGCAGCTCGCGTAGCGCGATCTCGCCGCCGGCGAGCCGCGGCAGCGCGAACTCCGGTGCGGCGATGCCGACCTCGATCGGCGGCGCCTCGCGCTGCGCGGACGAGATCATCCAAGCCGCCGCGGCGAACAGCGCGACGCCGAGCGCCCAGCGCGCAAGGCGCTGCGCGCTCATCGGGTTCTCACGTGCGCCGGCGCTACTCGCCAGCCTTGGCCGCGACTGCGCTCGGCGCAGGCCGATCGACCAGCTCGACGATCGACATCGAAGCGGCGTCGCCGATGCGCACGCGCGACTTGAGCACGCGCGTGTAGCCGCCCGCGCGCGCGCGGTAACGGTCGGCGAGCTCGCCGAACACCTTGCGCGTGATCTCGTCGGTGCGAATCACCGAGAGCGCCTGACGCCGCGCGTGCAGATCTCCGCGCTTGCCGAGCGTGATCATCTTGTCCGCAATGCGGCGCAGCTCCTTCGCCTTCGCGTCGGTGGTCTCGATCTGCTCGTGCTCGAACAGCGAGGTCACCATGTTGCGAAGCAGCGCGAGCCGGTGCCCGGTCGGGCGGCGCAGCTTTCCTCGACGATTTCCGTGACGCATCGAATCAACCCTCGCGTTCGCGTGCGCGCTGTTCCAGCTCCTTGCGGGAGGGGAAGCTCTCGAGGGTCATCCCCAACGAGAGGCCCATCGAGGCCAGCACTTCCTTGATCTCGTTCAGCGACTTTCGACCGAAGTTCTTGGTCTTCAGCATCTCGCTCTCGGTGCGCTGCACGAGCTCGCCGATGTAGCGGATGTTCGCGTTCTGGAGACAGTTGGCCGAGCGCACCGAGAGCTCGAGCTCGTCCACCGAGCGGAACAGGTGCGGGTTCAGCGACTCCGAGACTTCGTGCGCCTGCGCTTGAGTCTCCGCCGGCTCGTCGAAGTTGATGAAGATGCTGAGCTGGTCCTTCAGGATCTTCGCGCCGTAGGCAATCGCGTCGGCCGGATTGATCGAGCCGTCGGTCCACACTTCGAGGCTGAGGCGGTCGAAGTCCGTCTCGCGGCCCACGCGCGCGGGCGTGACGGTGTAGTTCACGCGGCGTACCGGCGTGAAGATCGAGTCGATCGGAATCGTGCCGATCGGCTGATCTTCGACCTTGTTCTTCTCCGCCGGGCGGTAGCCCTTGCCGAGATCGATCGTGCACTCGAGGTCGAACTCGGCGCCGCCCGTCAGCGTCGCGAGCTTGTGCTCGGGGTTCATCACCTCGATCGTCGCGTCGTCGGCCGCGAGCTCCGCTGCGGTGACGACGCCGGTGCCGCTGCGCTTGATGCGCACCGTCTTCGGGCCGCCCGCGTTGAGGCGGATCCGCACTTCCTTGAGGTTCAGGATGATGTCGCTGACGTCCTCGAGCACGCCGGGAACGGTCGAGAACTCGTGCTGTACGCCCGCGACGCGCACCGACGTGATCGCCGCGCCCTGGAGCGAGGAGAGCAGCACGCGGCGCAGCGAGTTGCCGAGCGTCTGGCCGAAGCCGCGCTCGAGCGGCTCGCAGGCGAAGCGGCCATAGCGCTCCGCGGTCTCCTCGGCTTCGAGCTCGAGGCGGCGCGGGCGGATCAGCTGTCGCCAGTTACGTGCAATGAGTTCTTGCTGCATTCGGAATCCCCTACCTGATGGCTGAGGTTGAGAGCGCAAGCGCCCGAGTCCGGCACGCGGCCGGCCCCGCGCACTAGCGCGAATAGAGCTCGACGATGAGCTGCTCTTCGATCGGCATCGTGACGTCTTCGCGAGCCGGGAGCGCTCTCACCTCACCGGTGAAGCTGCCCTTCTCGATCTCGAGCCAGCCCGGGACGGACTTGCTCTCGAGCGCCTCGAGCGCGCCGATGATGCGCGCGATCTCGCGCGAACTCTCGCGCAGCACGATCTTGTTCCCGGCGCGCACGATGAACGACGGGATCGTCACGGTGCGCCCGTTCACCGCGAAGTGTCCGTGCTGGACCAGTTGGCGCGCTTCCGAGCGCGACGTCGCGAAACCCAGGCGGAACACGACGTTGTCGAGCCGGCGCTCGAGCAGCTGGAGCAGGTTGTCGCCCGCGCGGCCGCGCATGCGCGAGGCGCGCGCCATCGTGCCGGCGAACTGCTTCTCCAGCAGGCCGTACATGCGCTTCACCTTCTGCTTCTCGCGCAGCTGCACGCCGTACTCCGTCAGGCGCGGCTTGTTCTGACCGTGCTGGCCGGGTGCGTATTGGCGCTTGTCGACCGAGCACTTGTCGCTGAAGCAGCGATCGCCCTTCAGGAACAGCTTGGTGCCTTCACGCCGGCAGAGGCGGCAGGCGGGACCGGTGTAACGAGCCATCGAATTACCTCAGACGCGGCGCCGCTTGGGAGGGCGGCAGCCGTTGTGCGGGATGGGGGTGACGTCCTTGATCATGTTGATGCGCAGGCCAGCGGCCTGCAGCGCACGCAGCGCGGATTCGCGGCCCGCGCCGGGGCCCTTCACGTACACGGACAGCGCGCGCACGCCGTGCTCGGAGGCCTTCTT